>NZ_JBFAWA010000029.1:0-61455 GCF_040680035.1 Nonomuraea sp. NPDC052116
GCGGCGGCCGCCGATCCGATGACCGACGCGTTCACCAAGGCGGCCTCGACGTACGAGGTGCCCCGTGACCTGCTGGTCTCGGTGGCCTACTCCGAGACCCACCTGGACGGCCACCAGGGCCAGCCCAGCGCCGACGGCGGCTACGGCGTGATGCACCTGGTCACCGCCAAGACCCTCGACAAGGCCGCCACGCTGACGAAGAAGTCCGCTTCGGCGCTGAAGTCGGACGACGCGACGAACATCGCAGGCGGCGCGGCCGTGCTTCGTGCCCTCGCCGACGAGCTCAAGCTCGACGCCACCGCCCGCAAGGACGCGGGCAAGTGGTACCAGGCGGTCGCCAAGTACGGTGGCGCCTCATCGCCCGCCGTGGCCCGGCTGTACGCCGACACCGTCTACGAGCAGCTCGCCAAGGGCGTGAACGCCAAGACGCCCGCAGGGGAGACCGTCACCGCGCCCGCACGCGCCGTGACGCCCGACCGCGGCCCGTACGCCACGGCGGACGACCTCGACAAGCCCGGCACCCTCGCGGCGAGCACCGACTACCCGGGCGCCGCGTGGGCTCCCGCGCACAGCACCAACTACGCCGTCTCCAACCGGCCCACCAGCGACGCGATCGACCGCATCGTCATTCACGTCGCGCAGGGCACCTACGCCGGGACGATCGACTGGTTCCAGACCGGGCCCCGGCCGAACCCCACCTCGGCCCACTACGTCGTCCGGTCCTCCGACGGCGCCATCACCCAGACGGTCAGGGAGAAGGACCGGGCCTTCCACGCCGGCAACTACAACCGGCGCTCGGTCGGTATCGAGCACGAGGGCTGGGTCGACAACGCGACGTGGTTCACCGACACGATGTACCGCGCGTCGGCGGCGCTGACCCGCAACATCGCCGACCGGTACGGCATCCCCAAGGACCGCACCCACATCGTGGGCCACAGCGAGGTCCCGGAGGCCGACCACACCGACCCGGGCCAGTACTGGGACTGGACCAAGTACATGCAGTACGTCACCGGTGGCGGCGGGGGCACCAACCCGCACACGCCGGAGTCGGTGTGCGGTACCGGCTACAAGGTGATCGACTCGAGCGCGCTGGGCACGGCGGGCACCGTCTACCTGCTGTACAACGCGGACAACGGGAACAACTGCGTGGCCACCATCAAGAAGACCTCGCTGGGCACGGCCACCGCCACCACGGCCTTCCTGGAGGTCGAGGGCAAGGCCCGGGTCACCGACACCGGCAACTTCGAGTACTACGCCGGACCCGTCCGGGCCGCCGCCGCCGACAAGTGCGTCAAGTGGGGCGGCAAGGCAGGGGCGAGCACGTACGAGAGCCCCTTCGAACACTGCGGAAGCTGACCCTCTGAGCTGTGGCCGGATCGCGCGGGCTCGCGATCCGGCCACATCCATGTCCTCCCCGAAAAGCTGCGATCCCGGTCGGCGCATTCGGGGACGCACGCGCCGACCGGCGTGGTGCCCCCGCACCCCCTCCCCCGACCACCCAAGACGCCTCCTGCTCCTCCACCCTGGTCGGTGGGGGAGTGGCTCTCCCGCCGTCAGGGGGACGGTGGTGGGGGTGGCTGGGAGAGGGCGGCCTGGACGCCGGCCTGGAAGCGGGTGCGGGCGCCGAGCCGGGACATCAGCTCGGCGATCCGGCGCTCCGCCGTCCGGTGGCCGACCCCGAGCTGGCGGGCGATGGCCTCGTCCGTGAGCCCCGACAGCAGGAGCGCGATCAGCCGCGCGTCGTCCCGGGAGTCCCTGGGCGGCGGGTTGCGGACGGACGGCGCCAGCCCGAGCGGCAGCGCCCGCTGCCACAACCCCTCGAAGAGCCTGATCAGCGCCTCCAGCAGCCCCGACGGATGGATGACGAGCGCCGCCACCGCGTCCGCCGGCTCATGCCTGAGCAGGAGCAGCGCCAGCCGGTCGTCCACGAGGTACAGCTTCATCGGCAGCTCGGGCAGCACCCGTGCCTGCTGGCCCGCCCCGACCATCTCCTCGATCTGCCGTAACGCGCCCTCGGCCGCCACGAAGTCCCGCTCGTAGATCATGCGGCTGGTGATCCCGCGCTCCAGCAGCTCCCGCTGCGCGGCCACGCTGCCCAGCGGGTCGAAGTACGGCCGCCTGGACAGGCACCGGAGCTGCTGCCTGGCGGCGCGCTGGATCTGGGCGTGCCGCTGCTCGACCGCCCGCCGCCCGGTGACCACCTCGACGACCACCGGCGGCGTACGCTCGCGGGCGCGCTCCTGGAAGACCTCCTCGAGCTCGCGGGCGCGTTCGCGGACCCGCAGCAGGTCGCGTTCGGCGGCGAGCAGGAGGACGTCGAGCGCCATCTCCGGGGCGACGGCGGCGTAGGCGAGTGGAGGCCCCGGGGAGGTGTTGAGCAGGCCCTTGGCCTCCAGCGACGCGAGCAGCGGCTGCAGGTCGGCGCGGGGCCAGGCGGCGGCCAGCTCGGCGAGGGTGGCGGGGGAGCGGTCGAGCAGCACCTCGTACAGCGCCTCCTCATCGGGCCCGAGCCCGATCGCGCCCAGCGAGGTCACGGCCCGTCCCCGTCCATGCCGAGCCCGGCGGCGGTCACAGCGCGTCCCCGTCCAGCCAGCCGCGTACGACCGCCTGGTAGCCCGCCTGGAAGCGGGTGCGCGCGTCGAGCCGGACCATCATCGCGCGCACGTGGCGGCGTACCGTCCGGTCGCTCCACCCGAGGTGGGCGGCGATGGCCGCGTCCGTCAGCCCCGCGGTGAGCAGCGGCAGCAGGTCCCGCTGCGCGTCGGCGGGGCCGGTCGCCTCGGCCAGCCGCCCGTGCCTGACCTGCAGCGGCACGGCCCGCTCCCAGTACATCTCGAACAACGCCGACAACGCGTCCAGCAGCGTCGAGTCGTGCACCACCAGCGCGGACTCCACCACGTGCTGGTCGTGGCGGAGCGGCATGATCGCCATGGGGAGGTCGTTCAGCGCGAGCTTGACGGGCACGTCGCCGACCCTGGCCTGCTCGCCGGCCGCGACGTAGCGGGTGATGAGCGAGAGGGTGCCCGGCACCTCCATGGCCCGCCGGTCGTACAGCGCCCGGTACTCGACCCCTCGCTCCAGCAACTCGAACTCCACCGCGTTGCCGCCCATGGGCGTCGCGTACGGCGGCGCGTCGAAGACGCTGATCTGCCGACGCGCGCTCTCCTGGAGCCGCCGGAACCACCGGCCCACCGCGTCTTTGCCGATCACCACCTCGACCAGGTCGGCGGAGTCCCCGTCCGGCACCGAGCGGTGGAAGCGCGCGGCGAGCTGGGCGGCGCGGTGGCGGGCCGCGGCCAGCTCCCGGGTGCGCGCCCGGATCAGCGCGTCCAGCCCCATCTCGGGAGAGACCGCAACATAGCGCGGCGGGTCCTCCGGGAGCCGGGTGATCAGCCCCAGCTGCTCCAGCCTGGCAGCCGTGGAGGCGGCGTGCCCCAGCTCGGCGAGCGCGGCGGGGGAGCGCTCCACCAGCGCCTCGTACAGCGCCTGCTCGGCGTACGAGAGCCCGATGATCTCCAGCACGATCACAGCATGTCCTATTTCCGCACATGGCGGGAAGAGGACTCACAATCGTCTTTCGCGGCTTTACTGCGATCTGTCATGGTTCCCGGGGACACGATGATCTCTGAGGAGACGCATGATCGGCCGGTCGCTTGTCGCGTTGGGGGTGCTGCTTTCCACCGGGATGGCCGCCCCGACCCCACCTCCCGCTCCCTCCGTACCGCCGCCGGTCGTCGGCGTGGCGGGGGAGTCCGCGAAGAAGATCACATTGATCACCGGGGACGTGGTCACCTACAGTACCGCCCCGGACGGCAGCCCGCAGGCCCAGATCCAGCCGGCCCGGCGCCCGGACGGCGCCCCGGTGTTCTTCATGTCGGTACGCGAGCCCGCCGCGTACTACGTCTACCCCACGGACGTGATGGGCCTGGTGTCGGCGGGACGCCTGGACCGGGGCCTGTTCGACGTCGCCTACCTGGCGGCCAACGGCTACTCCGACGCGGAGAGCCCCACCCTGCCGCTGATCGTCCAGCACGGGGCGCAGCAGCGCATCGCCGGGGCCCGCACCCTGGCCAGCATCGACGCCGCCGCCGTGAAGGTGGACAAGAAGGCCGCCGGGCAGTTCTGGTCCGGGGTCAGCACGGCGAGGGCCGCGTCCGAGAAGATCTGGCTCGACCGCAAGGTCCAGGTCTCGCTCGACAGGAGCGTCAAGCAGATTGGCGCGCCCGAGGCGTGGGCGGCCGGGCTCAAGGGCGCGGGCGTCAAGGTGGCCGTGCTCGACACCGGCATCGACGCCACCCACCCCGACCTCGCCGGCCGCATCGCCGCGACCGAGAACTTCAGCTCGGAGAAGACCGCCCAGGACGGCCACGGCCACGGCACGCACGTCTCCTCCATCATCGCGGGCAACGGCGCCAAGTACCGGGGCGTCGCCCCCGAGGCGTCGCTGCTGGTCGGCAAGGTGCTCAACAACTACGGCAGCGGCCTGTCATCCGACATCATCGCGGGCATGCAGTGGGCGGTCGACCAGAAGGCCCGCGTGGTCAGCATGAGCCTCGGCGGCTGCTGCCCCGGCCCGGACAACCCGCTCGACCAGGCCCTGAACAAGCTGTCCGCCGATTCGGGGGCGCTGTTCGTGGTCGCCGCGGGCAACGACGGCACGAGCCGCCAGGTCGGCGCCCCGGGCACCGCGGCCTCGGCGCTCACGGTCGCCGCCGTGGACCGCGAGGACAAGCTGGCGTCCTTCTCCAGCCGGGGTCCCACCGCGATCGACTACAGCCTCAAGCCCGACATCAGCGCCCCCGGCGTGGACATCGTCGCCGCCCGCGCGGCCGGCACGTCCATGGGCGAGCCCGCCGAGGACGGCTACACCACCGCGTCCGGCACCTCGATGGCCACCCCGCACGTCGCGGGCGCCGCCGCGCTGCTCGCCCAGCAGCACCCCGACTGGACGAACACCCAGCTCAAGGCCGCGCTCACCAGCTCCGCCCACGGCGACGGCCAGGACGCCTACGAGCAGGGCGCCGGCCGGGTGGACGTCGCCCGCGCCGTCAAGCAGCAGGTGCGCGGCTCCGGCGGCATCGACTTCGGCTTCCTGTCCTCGCCCCAGAACGGCCCGGTCACCAAGACCCTCACCTACACCAACGACGGCGACCAGCCGGTCACCCTCACGCTGAGCACGGGCGTCAAGGCGCACCGGGGCGGCGACGTGCCCGCGCGCACGCTCACCGTCGACCGTGACACGGTCACCGTCCCCGCGCACGGCACCGCGCCGGTCTCGGTCACGTTCGACCCCGCGGGCCCCGACACCTGGTACGAGGGCTCCGTCCGCGCCACCGGCGAGAACGGCCAGGTCCAGGTGAACACGGCCGTGGGCGCGTTCGTCGAGCCGAAGAAGGTCACCGTCCGGGCCCGGGTGGTGCTGCCCGACGGCGCGAGCGCCGCCACGGAGAACCCGTGGATGTTCATGCGCACCGACGACCGCGACGACCTCCAGTACGCCTACACCCCCGCCTCGGGCACCGAGACCGAAGCCCAGGTCTACCCCGGCACCTACAGCGTGCTCACCGCGCTGGCCTGGCGCGGCGCGGACGGCGAATGGGTCCAGTCGCTCCCGTCCGACCCGCAGATCGAGATCACCAAGGACACCACGGTCACGCTCGACCTGCGCAAGGCGCGCAAGGTGTCCGTGCGGACGCCGCGCGAGTCGGAGACCCGCCTGTCGCAGTACGCCTACCGGCGCACCGCGGCCAACGGCGTCGGCTACGTCGACGTGCAGTCCCTGTACCCGCAGTACGGGCTGGACAACTACGTGATGCTGCCCACCCGTAAGGTCACCCAGGGCACGTTCACCCTCAACGGCCGCTACCAGCTCGGCGCACCCGCCATCACCATGTCGGTGCCCGGCGGCCCCCGCATCACCCCCCGCTACCAGGACGTGGCGCCGCAGACGCCCAAGCTCGACGGCCGCAGCAGGCTCTCGCTGGCCTACGCCGGCAAGGGCACCGACTTCGGCGGTCTGGACGTGCGCGGCAAGCTCGTCCTGCTCAACCTCGAGGACCTCTGCCCGGCCGTGGCCTGCACGGGCAACGCCCTGGACCGGGTCAAGGCCGCCCAGCAGGCGGGGGCCGTGGGAGTCCTCGGGTACGGGGCCGTCAACCGGCCCTTCCTCGACCCGGCGGGCAGCTGGCCCACGTACCCGATCCCGACCATGAGCCTGACCGCCGAGCAGGGGCGGGCCCTGGCAACCCTGGCCGGGCGGCGGCCGGTGACGGTCACGGCGGAGGGCGTCGCGACCACGCCGTACCTGTACTCGCTGATGCTGCCCGAGCAGGGCCGCGTCCCCGCCGACCTCTCCTACTCGCTCAGGACCGGCGACCTGCAGCGCATCGAGGACCGTTTCCACGCCGACCGGCCCGGCGCGGTCGAGCTGAGCACGTCGGCGGGGATGGTGCGGCCTGCCAGGTTCGCGAACACGTGGTCCATGGAGCACACCGTGCGGGCGCAGACGACCTTCACGGAGTACGTCGGGCCCGTCTCGCCGGACGTCGTCTGGACCCGCACGAACACGATGAACTACGACGAGGGCGGCGACTTCTACAACAAGCGCGCGCTGTCGGCGACCGCGGTGGACATCTTCGCCACCGCGGGCACGCGGACCGAGCCATGGGGGATCCAGCCCCGCGTGCCGGGCAACGTCGTCGTCTCCGACGCGGTGCTCCGCTCCGGGACCGCCCAGTGCTTCCCCTGCCGGACGAAGGACACCTTCCTGTCGGCCCTGCCGATCATGGGCCCGGTGCCGAACCACCAGGAGGCGTTCGCGTACAACGCCAACTTCCAGGGTGACAAGCACGGCGGCAAGGACGAGCTGCGCCTGTACCGCGACGGGCGGGAGGTCCCGCTCGTCGAGGCGACGGTCGTGATCGCCATCTTCGCGATCATCGTGCCGACCTTCACCCTCCCGGAGACGGAGGCCTCCTACCGGCTCACCGACAAGTTCCACACCCCGAACCCGTCCCAGCTGTACGCCAAGGACGTCGAGACCGCCTGGACGTTCAAGTCGAAGCGGCCCACCGGCGGGATGCAGACCACGGACGACGGGCTCTGCCTGGCCTGGTTCGCCACGGGCAAGCTGGCGCCGTGCGAGCCGGTCCGGCGGCTCAACCTCCGCTACGACGTGCCCCTCGACCTGGACAACCGCCTCAAGGCGGGCACGCCGCACCGGATCACCGTCACCGGCTACCACGGGTCCTACGGCACACCGGACGCGAAGGTCAGGGACGTGAAGCTCTCGGTCACGTTCGACGACGGCGCCCACTGGACGCCGGTTCGCGTCTCGGCCTCCGGCCAGGCCACCGTCACACCTCCCACGCTGGCGGCCACCACGGGCGCCGTGGGCCTGCGGGCCCAGGCGACGGACGCAGAGGGCAACACCGTCGAGCAGACCGTCCAGCGGGCGTACGGCCTGAAGTGACCTCGCACGGCCGCGCCAAGCAACCTGCGTTGACTAAGTCGGAATTAGTCAACTAGGGTTGCTTGCGCGGCCGGGCTCTCCGGGCGCCACGCCGAGGCGTGCTCCCACGAGAGGCGAGATCCATGACGACGAGCGAAGTCGTGCTGGACGTCGAGGGCCTGCGGATGCGTTACGGCCCCGCCGACGTCCTGCACGACGTGACCTTCCGGGCACGCCGGGGCGAGGTGGTGTGCCTGCTCGGCCCGAACGGCGCGGGCAAGACCACCACGATCGAGATCCTCGAAGGCTTCCGCATGCGGTCGGCCGGCCGGGTCGAGGTGCTGGGCACCGATCCGGCCCGCGGCGGCGAGGACTGGCGGGCGCGGGTCGGGGTCGTCCTGCAGTCCTGGCGCGACCACGGCAAATGGCGGGTACGCGAGCTGCTCGAGCACCTCGGCCGTTACTACGCCGCGTACGCCACCGAGACCGTCGCCCGGCCGTGGCGGGCCGACCGGCTCATCGCGGCGGTAGGGCTGACCGAGCAGGCGGAGCACAAGATCAGGACGCTCTCCGGCGGCCAGCGGCGCAGGTTCGACGTGGCCGTCGGCCTCGTGGGCCGCCCCGAGCTGGTCTTTCTCGACGAGCCCACCGCCGGGCTCGACCCGGTGGCCCGGCGCGCCTTCCACGAGCTGGTCCTGGAGCTCGCCGCCGAGGGCGACACCACGATCCTGCTCACCACCCACGACCTGGCAGAGGCCGAGAAGCTCGCCGACCGCATCATGGTGCTCGACGGGGGCCGCATCGTCGCGGACGGCACGGTCGCGCAGCTCGCCCACCAGATCGCCGGCGAGGACGAGGTGCGCTGGACCCGCGACGGACAGCGCTTCGCCCGATCGGCCACCGAGTCGACCCGGCTGGTGTTCGACCTGTTCAAGCGGTACGGCGAGGAGATCGAGGACCTCGAGGTGCGCCGCGCCTCGCTGGAGGACACCTACCTCTCCCTCGTCCGGCAGGCGGAGGAGGCAGCCCGATGAGCCCGACCGCGACGGCCTGGCGGGCCGGCTGGTCCCGCGGACTGATCGAGCTGCGGCAGTCGTTCACGAACGGCGCCGACCTGTTCGGCCACTTCCTCTGGCCCGTGCTGATGCTGGTCACCACGTACTTCCTGCGGAACGTGTCCTTCGGGCAGAGCGGGCTCTCCCTCGGAGCCCTGGCCCTGCCGGGCATCCTCGGCATGAACGCCGGGATGTCCATGGTGAGCATGAGCCAGCACCTCACCGCCGACCGCGAGGACGGCACCCTGCTGCGCGCCAAGGCCACGCCGCACGGGATGACCGGCTACCTGCTCGGGAAGATCATCCTTGTCGCCGGCGGGCTGGTCGCCGACCTCGCGATCTTCCTGGTTCCCGGCATGTTCCTGGTGCCCGGCCTGGCGTTCGGCGACGCGGGTGCCTGGCTGACCGTGCTCTGGGTGCTCGTGCTGGGGCTGGTGGCGACGCTGCCGCTGGGGGCGGTGCTGGGCTCGGTGTTCGTCAGCGCCCGCAGCCAGGGGCTGATCCAGCTCCCCGTCCTGGGCCTGATCGCGATCTCCGGCATCTTCTACCCGATCACGGCGTTGCCGGAGTGGGTGCAGTGGATCGCCCAGGCGTTCCCGGTCTACTGGCTCGGGCTCGGCATGCGCTCGGCCCTGCTCCCGGACGCCGCGGCGGCCGTCGAGATCGGCGCGTCCTGGCGGCCGGTGGAGACGGCCGGGGTGCTGGTGGCCTGGGCCGTGCTCGGCCTGCTCACGGCCCCGTTCCTGCTGCGCAGGATGGCCCGCGGGGAGTCGGGCTCCAGCGTCGCGGCCCGCCGCGAGAAGGCCCTGCAGCGGATCTGACGCGCCCTGCGACGCCGCGAGAAGGCCCCGGGCGGCGGGGGCGCGGGTGGCGGAAAGCGGGTGGCGGAAAGCGGTGGCGGAAACCCGGCGCTCGGCAGGGTCGCGCACTAAGCTCGGTGCCTGTGCCGCGAAGGGTGATGATCTGGCCGGCGTTGGTCCTCCTGCTCGCCGGATGCGGCGGCGTCCGGCCTGCGCCCAGCCCCGCCGGTCAGCCGCCGTCGGCGTCCACCCCGGCTCCGACGCCGACCGCCACCCCGACCTCCGCGCCGACCCCCGCGCGGCGTTCGGCCAAGGCCGGCGGGCGGCCCGACGACGTCAACGGCGACGGCCGTGCGGACCTGCTCGTCTACGCCGAGCTGCTCCGACCGGGCCTGCGCTTCCTCGCGGTCGTCTACGGCTCGCCCCGGGGACTGCGCACCGGCAGGCCGGCGATCGTGTCATCGCGGACGTTCTTCGCCTGGCAGATCGACCCGGGCATCCGAGCCGACCTCGACGGGGACGGCTTCGGCGACATCCTGGGCTACGGGCGGCCAGGCGATCGCGACGAGACGATGGGCCCGCACATCTTCTGGGGCGGCCCGGACGGCATCGACACCGGAACGCTCCCGACCCCGGTGCCGCCGCCCGTCAAGACCACCACGGCGACGTTCCGGTCCGTCGCCGGCGACTTCGACGGCGACGGGGCCGCCGACGTGGCGATGTCCGCCGACGACAACCGAGGCGGCTCCAACCTGGTCGTGATGTACGGCCCGTTCAGCCGCGCGGGCGTGCCGAGCCGCCGGACCGTCCAGCCCTCGCCCACAGGTGGCGACTTCTGGCGGATGGCCGTCGACGAGATCGACGGGCGGCACGCGACCGGGCTGGTCGTGTTCGAGGGCGACGACGGCGAGCAGGCCTCCGGGTGGCTGCTGAACGGCGGTCCGGACGGCCTGGCGAAGACGGGGCGCAGGCTGGGCAAGGGCATGGCGGCCACGTTCGGCGACTTCGACGGCGACGGCGCCAGGGACCTGGCGGTCGGCGACGACGGCAGCCGCAACGACGAGCCCGGCACCGAGACCGAGGCGCCCGACGTCGACAGGACGCTGACCGTCTACTACGGCGACGGCCGCACCCGGACGTTCAAGGGCGACAGGGGCTCGGCGGTCGCCGGCGACTTCAACGGCGACGGCCGTGACGACCTCGCCTTCGGCGGGGCGCGCGACGGGCGTGAGCCGGTCCGGATGTTCTGGGGCGGCCCCGGCGGCCTGCGCGCCGGTGGCGGCATCAGCGGCCTCGACCGCGGCGCGCCGCTGGCGGCGGGCGACTACGACGGCGACGGGGACGACGAGCTCGTCCTCGCCGCCGGCGACGACGTCCTCGACGTCATGGTGACGGACGGCAGGAGCGTCCTGACCCGCTTCGACCTGCCACCCCGCTGAACCCCCCGGCATCGGGGTGACGCTTCAGGACCCGCCGTCGACTGCGCGGGCTCAGGAGGGCGTGACCGGCGCGTACGCGCCGCTCCTCCATCGCGCCAGCGTGTGGTCGAGGTGGAAGTCGAAGAGGCCGACCAGGTCCACGGTGGGATCGAGCAGCCACTGGATCTCCAGGCCGTCCATGGTGGCGCAGAGCGCGCGTACCTCGGCCTCGGCCTGCGCGTCGGTCAACGGCGGGATCTCTCCCGTCTCCGCCGTCGCGAGCAGGCGTTTGACCAGCATGTTCACGATGCCCGTGTAGCGGTCCTGGATGAAGGCGCGCGCCGGGTGCTTCTCGTTGGACGCCTCGCCCGTGAGGTGGATGAACAGCTCGAGCAGACCCCGGTGGTGGGTGTGGTACGTCATGAGGTCGCGCAGGTCGTCGAAGGCCGACAGCCCGTCGCGCCGTTCGTGCCGGAGCGCGGCTGTCTCCCGCGCCCACCATTCGAGCACCGCGGCGAGCAGCTCCTCCTTGTCCTGGAAATGGCGGAGCAGGGCCGCCGGTGAGACGCCCACGTCCGCGGCGATCTGCCGCATGGACGCCCCGTTGTAGCCGCGCTCGCCGAAGGCCTTGGCGGCGGCGCTGACGATCTGCTCGCGGCGCTTGATGCCGCTCCGGTACGGGCCGCGCGGGGTCCCGCCGACGTTCGCCACCCTCTGAGCCTCCCACGGAAAATCTTCGGATCAACCTCTTGCGTCAAAAGCTATCAGGCGTTTACGTTTTGAGTCCCAAAGGTTAACACTCGATCACATTTCCCCGATGGGCTCCGTTACGCCCTGGAGCAGGCGCGACGCCACATGCTCGCGCCCTTGGAAGGACCCCGAGATGATCGGCATCAACCCGCTACCCTGGCTGCTCGGGCCGTCCGGTTTCACGCTGGACGTCCCCACCCTGCGCACCGCCTTCGCCGAGATCGCCGAGGCGGGCTTCACCGCCGTCCAGGCCGACGTGCCCGAGGGCACCTCGGCGACCGCCTACCTGGCCCTCCTCGGCGACTACGGACTCGCCCCCGCGCCCGGCTACTTCCAGGGCACGTACGAGAACCCCGAGGCGATGCCCGGCCTCCTCGAACACGCCAGGCGGCACGCGGGAACGCAGGCCGCGCTCGGCATGACCGAGGTGTTCATCGCCTCGGCCCTCACCCCGGAACGGCTCGCCGCACCCGCGACCGGCGCCGCGTACGACCCGGACAGGCTCGCCACCGTCATCGAGAACCTCGCCCGGACCTGCGAGGTCATCACCGGCGAGGGGCTGCGCCCGTGCCTGCACCCGCACGTCGGCACCTGGATCGAGACCGAGGAGGAGACCCGCGCGGTCCTGGACGCCATCGCCCCGGAACTGCTCTCCTTCGGACCCGACACCGGCCACCTGCACTGGGCGGGCGCGGAACCGGCCGAACTGATCACCCGCTACCGCGACCGGGTCGGCGCGGCCCACCTCAAGGACGTCCACACCGCCGTCGCCCGGCAGGCCCGCGAGGCGGGCGCGGACTACCGGGAGGCCACCGTGGCCCGCCACCTGTGGACCGAGCCGGGTCAGGGTGACGTGGATCTCGAAGGGGCGCTCGCCGCGCTGCCCGCGGGGTTCGGCGGGTGGCTGGTGGTCGAGGTCGACGTACCCGACCACGGCACCCCCAAGGACAGCGCGCTCCTGTCGCGCCAGTGGGTCACCGAACACCTCACCACCGCAGAGGAGCGTCGATGACCATCGGCGTCGGATTCATCGGAGCGGGCCCGGTCACCCAGGCCATCCACCTCCCCGCCGTCGCCGGGCTGTCCGACCGGCTGCACGTGGCCCGCGTCATGGACGTGGACGAGGGCACCGCGGCCGCGGTCGCCGCCCGCGCCGGGGCCGCCCACGGCACCTCCGTCGAAGAGCTGCTCGCCGACCCCGCCGTAGAGATCGTCGCCGTGTGCAGCCCGCACGCCTGCCACGCCGAGCAGGCCGAGGCCGCCTGCGCGGCGGGGAAGAAGGCGGTCCTGGTGGAGAAGCCGCTGGCCACGACCCTGGACGACGCCCGCAGGATCGCCAAGGCGGCACACGACACCGGCGTCCCGATCGTGGTCGGCGCCATGCACACCTACGACCCGGCGTGGCTGGCCGCCGAGCGCCACTGGGGCGACCTGCCCGCCACCGCCCGCCGGATCCGCTCACGCATCGTGCTCCCGCCCAACGCCCGCTTCGAGACGCTGGCGACCCAGCTGCACGCCGAACCGGTGTTCCCCGTCCGCGCCGGCGACCCGTCCGACCCGGCGGTGCGGGCGGCGTCCATCCGGGGAGCCGTTCTCGGCCTGGCCATCCACAACCTCCCGCTGGTACGGCGCTTCCTGCCGCACGTCGAACGCGTGGACGTCACCCGGCCTCTCAGCCCGTTCGGTTACGTCCTCACCTTCCAGGGCGGCGGGCGGACGGCCGAGCTCATCGGGTACCTGCACCGGGGCTGGCGGGAGGAGTGGAGCTTCGAGGTGTGGGGTGACGACGGCGAACTGCGGCTCGACTTCACCCCGTCGTACGTGCGCGCCGGCTCGGCCACCGCGGAGCTTCGCACCCCCGCCGGCCTGCACACCTTCGGCCCCCACCCCGACAACGGCTACACCGGCGAGTGGCAGCACCTCGCCGCCCTGGCCACCGGCGCCGAACCGCTCCGCTACGCCGCGTCCGACCTCGTCGACGACCTCGCCTACGCGCTGGACCTCGCGGAACGCGCCGCCGACCTGCTGCTCCAAGGGACCGCCGCATGACCAGCACCACTCTCGCACCGCTGCCCGTCACCCTCACCGGGAGCACCGACCACCCCGCCGTTCACGCCACGCTGGCGTCGCTGCCCAAGTACTTCCGCCCCGCCACCCCCGGCGGCCCGATCATCGGCACGGTCACCGCCGTGCCGACCCTGGCCACCCTGCGCGGCGCGCTGGATGCCCGACCCACCGGCACCCTGCTCGCCGAGGTCGCCGGGGTCGCGGACGTGCGGGAGCTCGCCGAACGTGCGGCCGCAGCCGGGATCCCCGTCGTCGTGGCCGGGCCCTGGGCGCTCGACCCGGCGGTCGCAGCCCTCGCCGGAGCCCTGGACGCCGAGGACGCCTCGCTCATCGAGGTGACCGCGACGGTCCCGGCCGGGAGCTCACCAACGGACGTCCTGCTCGACCAGCTCGCCCTGCTGCGTACCGCGATCGGCCCCGCCCGGGGGGTCGAGGTGATCCAGGCCGACGCCCACGGGCACCTCGCGCGGGCCCACGTCGGCGACGTGCCCGTGCACCTCGCCGCGGCCGTCTCCGGCCTGGGCACCCGGCGGGCGCGGCTGGACGTGCTGGGGCCGGCCGTCCAGTGGCGGCTCTCGTTCCCCGATCCCGCGACGGCCCGCCCGGCCACCGTCGTCCGCACCGACGCGGACGGCGAACGCCTGCTCCCCACCCTGTACGAGAGCGCGTACCGCGCCGCCTGGCGTCACCTGCACGCCGCCGTCACCGACGGCACGGTCCCGCCGTATTCGCTGCACGACCTCGCCGACGACCTCGACCTGCTCCACAACTGACCCCCCTGCTCCACCTCCGGAGGTCCCCGTGACCGCTCTCCCGACCCCGGCCGCGACCGGCCCGCACGACGCGCCGGCCGCCCCCGCGAGCACCCGCTTCATCACCCTGTACGCCTTCGGCCAGCTCGGCCTCTGGGCCGCCCTGCTGACCCCGATCACCGTGACCCTCTCGGTCAAGGTCGGCGCCGTCGCCCCCGACACCAAGGCCGCCAGCCTCGGGCTCATCCTGTCCGTGGGCGCGTTCCTGTCCATGGCCATCACCCCCATCTGGGGCAACCTCTCCGACCGCACCACCAGCCGCTTCGGCCGCCGCCGACCCTGGCTGGCGGGCGGCGCCCTCGCGGGGGCGGCGGGGCTGCTCATCATGGCGCTCGCGCAGAACGTCCCCACCATCCTGCTCGGCTGGTGCGTCACCCAGGCCGGCTACAACGCCGCCCAGGCCGCGCTCAACGCCATCAACCCCGACCACATACCGGAGCGGCAGCGCGGACGGGTCTCCGGCGTCATCGGCCTGATGAGCAACGTCGGCATCCTGGCCGGCACGTTCATCACCACATCCGTCGCCGGCAGCACGTTCCTCATGTTCCTGCTGCCGGGGGTCTTCGCGTTCGTCGCGCTCGGGCTGCTGATCGCGTTCCTGCCCGACCGTCCCGCCGACCGGGCCGCGCTCGGCCCGTTCCGCCCTCTCGACCTGCTGCGCAGCCTGTGGGTCAACCCCTTCGCCCACCGCGACTTCGGCTGGGCCTTCGCCGGCCGCTTCCTGATCTTCACGGGGAACGCGTTCAAGCTGACGTTCGGCTTCTACGTCATCACCGACCGCCTCGGCTACAGCCCCACCGAGGCCGTGTCCCTGGTCTTCACCGCCACGCTCGTCTTCACCTGCGGCTCGCTGGTCACGGCCACGATCGGCGGGTGGCTCTCCGACCGGCTGGGACGCAGGAAGATCTTCGTGCTGGTGGCGTCCCTGATCATGGGGGTGGGGCTGCTGACCCTCGGCTTCACCACCACCTACCCCCAGTACCTGGTCGGCTCGCTGATCCTGGGCCTGGGGACCGGGGCGTATATGGCCGTCGACATCGCGCTGGTCGTGCGGGTCCTGCCCAACCCCGACAACGCGGCCAAGGACCTGGCCGTCTTCCAGATCGCCAACTCGCTGCCCCAGTCGCTGGCCCCGCTGATCGCGCCGCTCTTCCTCACCATCGGCGGCGGCACCGACAACTATCCCGCCGCCTTCACGGCCGCCCTGGTGTTCGCCGTGCTCGGCGCCCTGACGGTGATTCCCATCCGAAAGGTCCGCTGACCGCATCGCTGGGTAGGGGCACCACGTGAAGCACTTCACTCTTGGGCTGGTGGTGCACCCCGACCGGCCGGTGCAGGACTCCGTACGGCTGATCCTCCGGCACGCGCGGCGCGCCGGAGGCGCGGTCATCGCCCGGCGGTGCGACGCCGGGCGGGTGGGGCCGGAGGTCGAGATCGTCACGCCCGAGGAGTTCGTCGAGCGGGTGACCAGAGTGATCAGCCTGGGCGGCGACGGCACCATGCTGGGCGCGATGCGCCTGGTGGTCGGCCGCCAGGTGCCGGTGCTCGGCGTCAACCACGGGCACCTGGGCTTCCTCATCGAGGTGACCCCGTCGGAGCTGGAGCCGGCCCTCGACCGCCTCGCCGAGGGCCACTACACCCTCGAACCGCACAGCTGCCTGGAGGCCGACGACCACACCGCGTTCAACGACATCGTGGTCACCGCCGCCGAGCCGCTGTCCAGCCTGACCCTCGACCTCGAGGTCAACGGCCTGAGGCACGGCTACTACCGCGCGGACGCGGTGATCGTCTGCACCCCGACCGGCTCGACGGCCTACAACCACGCGGCCGGCGGCCCGATCATCTCCCCGTCCACCGAGGCCGTCGCCCTGACCCCGGTGGCCCCGATGTCCGGCATCAGCCGCTCGGTCATCCTCGGCAAGGACGACCACATCGTGCTGCGCAACCCGTCGGACGACATGACGCTGCTCTTCTCCGTGGACGGCACCCCCGCCAGGCAGCTCGGCCCCGGAGCCGAGCTGTCCGCGCGGCTGCGTACGGACGCGGTGGACGTCGTACGGTTCGACGCCGACACCTACGCCCAGCGCAAGCGGATCAAGCTCAGCCTGCTCGACCTGCCGCTCAGGCCGGACCAGCTCGTCGAGCTGATCCCGCAACCCCTGCGCGAGCAGGCCGAGCGGCTGCGCCAGACGATGACCCGCTAGACCTGACCCGCTAGACCCGGACGCCGGCCTTCCGCCACGCCTTCAGCAGCCGGCGGGCCGAGCCGCCGATCGGGCCGACGGCCTCGTAGAGCACCTCCCGCGACACCGGCTCGGCCTGCGTCACGGCGGTCACGGCCTCGTCCGCGTTGGTGATCGTGTGGGAGCAGACGCTCAGCAGGTAGGCGGGGATGTTCAGGCGCGGGTCCGTGCAGCCCACCAGCGGGACGCCCACGGCCGCGACCACCGGGAAGACCGTGCCCGGGATGCCGATGGCGGCCTCGGCCCTGGCCGACGCCTGGACCGACGGCACGGAGCTGATCTCGTACTTCTCCCAGAGCGAGCGGTCCTCGCGGGGGTGCAGTCCCACGAGGATGTGCTTGCCCGCCGCCGCCAGCCGATCGGCGGCGGCCAGCAGCAGCTCGGTGCCCGGGGCCGAGCCGCCCGTGCTGCTGGACTTGGTCACGCTGGTGAGCACCAGGACGGTGCCGGGCTCAGGGGCGTGCCTGGGCAGGTCGTCGGTCTGCGGGGTGCCGACCACCGTGATCGGGCGGCGCGTGCCCAGGTAGTCGTCGAACACCTTGGCCTCGGCCGGCGAGGACGCGGTGACCGCCCTGAGCCGGTCGCGGAACTCCTTGGCGCGCGGCGCCTCGACCGGCAGCTGGTACGCCAGCGAGCTCGCGACCAACGGCAGCGTCCGGAACCGGGCGGCGCACTCCGCCGGCCAGTCCCCGGCGCCCGTCACGACGAGCAGATCGGCGTCCGGAACGCGGTCCGGCGTCGCGACCGGCACCGGGTCGCCCGGCTTGATCCCCGTCAGGTCGGGCACCAGTTGCGTGATCTCCCACCCGCGCCGCCGCGCCTCCGGGAGCAGCGGGGCCACGTGGTAGGTGCCCCACGGCTCGTTCGTGGCGATCAGAACCCGGGGCGCCCTCCCGAGCGTGGCCGCCTGGGCGGCGGTGCCGCCCAGGACGGCGAGGCCCGCTCCGGAGAGCGCGCCGGCGAGGAGGGAACGACGGGTGAGCAGGGAAGATCTGTCATCGACTTTCACGTGACCGGAATCTAGGGGGTGCTTCTGAACATCCGCTGACGTCCAGAGGAACGGTCAGCCCTTGTCGGAGCCCTCGTTCGCGCCGCGCACGAAGTACCGCTGGAAGATCACGAACACCACCGCCACCGGAATGGTCGCCATCAGCGCGGCCCCCAGCTTGAGCGGATACTGCGTGCCCTTGCCCAGCGACCCGCTCACCAGGTCGGCCAGCCCCCGCGGCAGCGTGAACAGCTCGGGGTTCTGCACCGCCACCAGCGTGTGCGCGAACTCGTTCCAGGAGCCCTGGAACGAGATGATGGTGAGCGTGAGCAGCGCGGGCCGGGCCATCGGCAGCACGATCGACCAGTACGTGCGGAAGACGCCCGCCCCGTCCACCTTCGCCGCCTCCTCGACGCTGACCGGCAGCGACTCGAAGAACTGCTTCATGATGAACACCCCGGCCGCGTCCGCGATCACCGGCAGGATCAGCGCGGTGTAGCTGTCGTACAGGCCGAACTGGTTCAGCACCAGGAACTTCGGGATGAACAGCACCACGCCCGGCACCGCCAGCATCGCGATGACCGTCGAGAAGATCGCCCGCCGCCCCGGGAAGCGCAGCCGCGCCAGCGCGTACCCGGCCATGGAGTCGAGCAGCACGCGCCCGACCGTGATGATCACGGTCACCAGCAACGAGTTGCCCAGCCACAGCGGCAGGTCGGTGCTGAGGAACACCTTCTCGTAGCCGCCCAGCGTCACCGGGTCGGGGATGGGCGACAGGGGATGCGCCGCCGCGTCCGACTCGGTCTTGAAGGAGGCGGCGATCTGGATGACGAACGGGTAGAGGAAGACGAGCGCGAAGAAGATCAGGATGAAGTAGCCGGTGAAGGTGGAGGCCAGCGACCGCGCGTTGTCCTTACGCATGACGCCTCTCTCTCATCACCCAGCGCTGGACCAGGGTCAGCACCACGATGATGGCGAACAGCACGAACGAGATCGCGGTGCCCGAGCCGTACTCGAAGCTGCGGAAGGCCGTCTGGTACGACAGGAACGCCGGCGTGAGGGTGGTCTTGGCGGGATTGCCCTGACTCATCACGTACACCTGGTCGAAGACCTGCCACGTCGAGATCAGCCCCAGCGTGAGCACCAGGAACATGGTCGGCTTGAGCAGTGGCAGCGTCACGTTCCTGAAGACCTGGCGGCGGCCCGCCCCGTCCAGCATGGCGGCCTCCTCCAGCGACACCGGGATGTCCTGCAGCGCCGCCAGGAACATGAGCATGAACGTCCCCGACGTGGTCCAGACGACCAGCGCGATGATGGTCGTCATCGCCACGCTGGGCCCGGACAGCCACTCCCACCACGACAGCCCGAACGGCCCGCCGGAGGTCAGCGCCTCCGGCGGGGCCGCCGGATCGACCAGGCCGACGGACCCGAGCAGCAGGTGCAGCACGCCGCGCGAGTCGGCGAACCACTGCGGCCCGTCCACGCCGAACAGGCCCAGCAGGGCGTTGACCGCGCCGGAGTTGGCGAAGACGAACAGGAACACCACGCTGATCGCCACCGAGCTGGTCACCGAGGGGAAGAAGAACGCGGCGCGGAAGAACGTCCGGCCCCTGAGCAGCCGGCTGTTGACGACCAGGGCCAGGCCGAGCGCCAGCGCGGTCTGCAACGGGACCACGATGGCCACGTAGTAGACGTTGTTGCGGACGCTCGTCATGAAGTCCTGCCTGGTCAGCCCCTCCTCGGTGAACAGGCGGGTGTAGTTGTCCACGCCGACGAACGGCACGCTGCCCCGGAACGGGCTGCCCTGCCCGTTCCAGTCGGTCAGGCTCACCCACAGCGCCATGAGGATCGGCGCCAGCATGAACAGGCCCAGGATCACCACGACGGGGGCCACGAAAAGCCAGCCCGCCAGGTTCTCACGAGTCTTGCTGATGGTCATGACGTGCCGAGCGCGGCCTGGATGTTCTTCTGCGTCCGCTGGAGCAGCGTCTTGGGCGCGGTGGTGGCCAGCTGCTGCAGCCCGGTGTCGAAGTCGGCCAGGACGCTGTCCATCTTGGGGGCGTTCACGGGGCCCTGGGCGTAGTCGGCGCCGTTGACGAAGGGGCCGTCGTCGGGGAACTCGGCGGTGTAGGCGGCCTTGGCGGACTGGCGCGAGGGCATGACGCCGAACGCCTTGGCGAAGGTCATCTGCTGGTCGGCCTTGGTCATCGCCTCGACGAACGAGATGGCCTGCTCCTTGTGCTTGCTCTTGGCGGAGATGCCCCAGCAGTTCGTGAACGACAGCGTGCCCTTGCCCTTGGGGCCGGCCGGCAGCTCGTGGACCGAGTACTTGACGTCGGGGAAGTCCGCCTTGAGCGCGCCCTTGATCCAGTTGCCCTCGATGGTCATGGCGGCCTTGCCCTTGCCGAACGCCTCGCCGCCCCAGCCGGCGTCGAGCTGGTCGGGGTAGCGGGCCAGCTTGGCCGACACCAGCGAGCGCACGTACTCGAGGGCCGCGAGGTTCTGCGGGCTGTCGGCGGTGGCCTGCTTGCCGTCGGGGCTGGTCAGCCAGCCGCCGGCCTGCACCATGAACGCGCCTACGCGGTCGCGGGTCGGGCCGATCGCCAGCGGGGTGACGTCCTTGGCCTTGAGCTTCTCGGCGGCCGAGGTGAGCTGCTCCCAGGTGGTCGGCACGTCGGCGTCGGTGAGCCCGGCCTTGGACCACAGGTCCTTGTTGACGATCAGCGCGAGGGTGGAGAAGTCCTTGGGAGCGCAGTAGAGCTTGCCGTCACGGGTGAACGCCGTGCGCAGGGAGGGGTAGAAGTCGTCGGGCTGGCTGATCTTGTCGCCGTACGGCTCCAGGGCGCCGACGCTGGCGTAGTCGGCGAAGCGGGAGGCGTCCACGTAGAACACGTCCGGGGGGCTGTCACCGGCGAAGGCCTGGCCGAGCTGCTGGGCGAGGTCCTGAGCGGGCGTCACCGTCGCGGCCGCGCCCGCCGAGGAGGCCCAGGTCTGGGCGGCCTGCTTGACGGCGGCGGTCTCGGCCTCGCCGGAGGAGCCGATGAGGATCTGCAGGTTGACCTGGCCGCCGCTCTGCTGGGGGGCCTGGCTCGGCTTGTCGTCGAAGCCGCTGCCGCAGGCTGACAGAACGAGCGTGGCGCAGGCGAGGCCGCTGATCGCAGCGGCGCGGCGGGTACGTGACGTCATCGGAGTTGTTCCTGTTCTCGCGTTATTCGGGGGGTGAAAGGGTTCAGGCGGACTGGCGGATGGTCAAAGAGGGGGGCAGCAGCACGTGCGCGGAAGGAGGCTCGGCGTCGGGGCTCTCCAGGGCGCGGGCGAGCAGGTCGACGCAGGCCGCGGCGGCCTCGCCGAGCGGCTGGTGGACGCTGGTGAGGCCGACGGCCCTGGCGGCGGGCGTGTCGTCGAAGCCGATCACCGCGACGGGGCGGCCGGGCTCGCGGGCCTGCAGCGCGCCGAGGGCGAGGGAGTCGCTCGCGCACACCAGGGCGGTCACGCCGGGGTCGGCCGCGAGCAGGTCGCGGGCGGCGCTCTCACCGGCGGTGATGCCGTCCTCGACCGAGCGCTGCAGCCCGCTGAGGTCCTGACCGCCGAGCGCTCTGGCCCAGCCCGCGCGGCGGTCGTCGCCCACGCCGGAGCCGGGCGGCCAGCCGATGAAGCCGATGCGGCGGTGACCGGCGGCGAGCAGGTGGCGGGTGGCGGCCTCGGTGCCCGCGGCGCCGTCCACGTCCACCCACGGATGGCGCGCGTCGGGCAGGTCGCTCCAGGGCCGGCCGAACGCCACGAACGGCAGCCCCCGCTCCAGCAGCCAGGACGCGCGCAGGTCGTCGTGGTGGGTGCCGGTCAGCACGAACGCGTCCGGCTTGTACGCGCCGAGCAGGTCCTCGTACGTCGCGATCTCCGCGTGGTCGTCCGCGGCGGTGTAGAGCAGGATCCGGTACCCCTCCTGCGCGGCCGTCTCCGACAGGCTGTGCAGGAAGCGGTCGGCCCACGAGCCGCTGATCCCGTCGCCGTCGGGCTCGATGCCGATGGCGATCAGGCGGGAGCGGCCGGTGCGCATCTGGCGGGCGGCCTGGTTGGCGCGGTATCCGAGCCGTTCGATCACCTCGAGGACGTGCTTGCGGGTCTCCTCTCGGACCACTTCCGGGCTGTTGAGCGTGTTCGACACCGTCTGGCGCGACACGCCTGCTGCCTTCGCCACATCGGTGATCGTCACCTTTTCCGCCATAAATCGCCTTTCGAGGGGGTTGAACGTTCAAAGTCTGGTGAGGCATGATTTGATCGTTCAAAGTTAGCGGAGTGTTTCGAAATCTGCACCCCCGGCGTCCGTCTGTCAAGACCCGGGGTGATCATTGACCTAACCTCAGGGGGAAACGTAGTGCTTCAGCCGCTGCTGCACGATCTGGTCAGCACCGTCATGGCGCCGGCGAGCGCGCTGAGCGACGCCGACGGCCAGATCCGTCAGGCCGGCGTGCAGGGGCTCTTCTGCGCGGACCGCCGGGTGCTGTCCCAGGCCCGGCTCCTCGTGGACGGGCGCGAGCCGGAGTCCATCGGGTACGCGCCCGGGGCCGCCGGCCAGGCCCGGTTCGTGTCCCTGGCCCGCTGGCTCGGCGACCGCACGATCGACCCCACGGTCCGGATCGAGCGCTCGCGGGAGGTGTCGCCGTTCGGCATGGGCGAGCAGGTGGAGATCGTCTCCACCGCGTCGTCGCCGGTCACGGCCACCGTCACCGTCGAGCTGGCGTGCGACTTCGCGGCCGTCGAAGCGGTCAAGTCCGGGCGCTCCGGCACCCTCGTACCGGCGGGTGCCGCCGGGGACGGACGCCTGACCTGGCACGCCGACACCGCCCGCGTCACCGTCACCGGCCACGGCGCCCACGCGACGGCGGGCGACGGGGCCTGCCTGCGGTGGGAGGTGAGCCTGCCGCCCCGCGGCCGGGCCACCCTGCGCTGGGAGCTCGCCGTCGAGGACCCCGCCGCCGTCGTCGTGCCCCCCGCCGCGACCCTCGAATGGACCCCGCCGCACGTCACCGCCGCCGACCGGCGCGTCACCAGGCTGCTGGACCAGTCGCTCGAAGACCTGCGCTCGCTGCGGCTGGCCGAGCCCGGCGAACCCGGCGACACCTTCCTCGCGGCCGGCGCGCCCTGGTTCCTGACCCTCTTCGGCAGGGACAGCATCTGGGCGGCGCGCATGCTCCTCCCGCTCGGCACCCGGCTGGCCGCGGGCACCCTGCGCGTCCTGGCCCGCCGCCAGGGCCGGCGCCTCGACCCGGACTCCGGCGAGGCCCCGGGCAAGATCATGCACGAGCTGCGCCGGGACGCCTTCGACCTGGACGACAAGGGCGGGCGGCTGCCCGCCGCCTACTACGGCACCATCGACGCCACCCCGCTCTGGATCAGCCTGCTGCACGACGCGTGGCGCTGGGGCCTGCCGGAATCCGAGGTGCGGGCGCTGCTGCCGAACCTCCAGGCCGCGCTGGGCTGGCTCGCCGACCACGCCGACCCCGACGGGGACGGGTTCCTCGAGTACATCGACTCCAGCGGCCGCGGCCTGGCCAACCAGGGCTGGAAGGACTCGGGCGACTCGGTGCGCTTCCACGACGGCCGCCAGGCCGAGCCGCCGATCGCGCTGGCGGAGGTGCAGGGCTACGCCCACCAGGCCGCCCTGCACGGGGCCGCCCTCCTGGACGCCTTCGACCTCCCGGGGGCCGGCCGATGGCGTGACTACGCCGGGACGCTGGCCGAGCGCTTCCGCGCCGCCTTCTGGGTCGACGGACCCCAGGGCCCCTTCCCGGCGCTCGCCCTCGACCGCGACAAGCGCCCCGTGAACTCCCTGACCAGCAACATCGGCCACCTGCTCGGCACCGGCCTGCTCTCGCGCGAGGAGTCGGCCCGGGTCGCCGGCCTGCTGGCCTCTCCCGGCATGGCGGAGGCGTTCGGGCTGCGGACGATGTCGTCGGAGGAGGGCGGGTTCAGCCCGCTGTCGTACCACTGCGGATCCGTCTGGCCGCACGACACGGCCATCGTCATCGCCGGCCTGGCCAGGGAGGGCTTCGACGAGCAGGCCACCACCCTGGCCGAAGGGCTGCTGGAGGCGGCCGAGTCGTTCGGCTACCGGCTGCCGGAGCTGTTCGCGGGCGACGCCCGGGACCGGGTGGGCCGCCCGGTGGCCTACCCGGCCTCCTGCCGCCCCCAGGCGTGGTCGGCCGCCGCCGCGGTCGTCATCGCCCATGCGGCGGCCGGGCTCTACCCCGACGTGCCGGCGGGCCGGGTGGAGCTGCGCCCGCTGTCCGGCGCGCCCCTGGGCGCGCTGACCGCCGGGCTGCGCGTGGCGGACGCCGAGGTCGAGGTACGGGTGGACCACGACGGCACCGCCACGGTCAAGGGCCTGCCCCCGGGCATCCGCCTGGAGGAGGCCGTCACCCCTTCGTCGCGCCGCCCGTGAGGCCCTTGACGAACTGCTTCTGCAGCAGCAGGTAGAAGACCAGGATCGGCAGCGTGGCCAGGAACATCAGCGCGAACATGCCGCCGAAGTCCGCCGCGTACTGGCCGAGCGACTTGTACACGCCCGTCATGATCGTCGTGCCCTCGCGCGGGCCGTAAATGATCAACGGGTTGAGGAAGTCGTTCCAGATCCACACCCCGAGGAAGATCAGCACGCTCGCGGTGGCCGGCCGCAGGAGGGGGAAGACGACGCGCCAGAACGTCTGCCAGCGCGTCGCCCCGTCGATCGCGGCCGCCTCCTCCAGCTCGCGCGGGATGCCCTTCATGAACCCGGAGAAGACGAACACCCCGAACGGCACGTAGTAGCCGACGTTGAACAGGATGAGCCCCTGGAGCGTGGACATCAGCCCGAGCGACTTCAGCACCTGCGTGACCGGGATGAGGATGACCTGCGGCGGGATCATCAGCCCGCACAGCAGCAGCACCATGACCGCGCGCGACCACCACTGGGTGTGCCGCGCCAGGTAGTGGCCCAGCATGGCCGACAGCAGCGTCAGGATGACGATCGACAGCGAGGTGACGACGACGCTGGTGCGCAGCGACGACCAGAAGAGGCTGTCGGGGTCGGTCAGCACGCGGGTGAGGTTGTCCAGGGTGAACGGATCGGGCAGCGACATCGTGTCGCGGGAGACCTGGCCGCTCGCCTTGAAGACGTTGATCAGCGCGATGTAGAGGGGGATGAAGAAGACCGCGCCGATGACCAGCGCCACCAGCGGGCGCACCCACGGCAGCCGCGAACCGGTCATAGCTGCACCTCCCTGCGCTGCAGGATCCGCAGCGTGACCACCGACAGGGCGGCGATGACGACGAGCATGACGACCGCCTCGGCGGAGGCGTAACCGGTGCGGTTCTCCACGAACCCCTCCTGGAGGACGACGAACGCCACGCTGGCCGTGGTGCCCGTGCCCGGGCCGCCGTTCGTGATGACCTTCACGTGGTCGAAGATCTTGAACGCCGAGATCAGCAGCACGACGGTGTTGATGGTCAGCGCGGGCGCCAGCAGCGGCCAGGTCACCTTCCAGAAGCGGCGCAGCGGGCCGGCCCCGTCGATCGCGGCCGCCTCGGCCAGCTCCTGCGGCACGCCCTGCAGCCCGGCCAGGTAGACGACCACACAGAAGCCCAGCATCTGCCAGCAGACGATGGACGCCAGCGAGTACAGCGCGATGTCCGGGTCGGACAGCCAGCCCGGCGGCTCGGCCACGCCGAGGGCCCGCAGCCCCTGGTTGACCGGCCCGTCGTCGGCGAGCACGCGCGTCCAGATCACGCTGATGACCACGGAGCTGATCACCATCGGCGTGAAGAAGACGCTGCGCAGCGCGTTGTAGAGCCAGCCGCGCCGGTCGAGGACGACGGCGACGGCCACGCCGAGCACGTTCGGGACGATGACCACGATCAGCGTCAGGATCGTGGTGACCCGCAGCGAGTTCAGGAACGTCTCGTCCCGCAGGAGCAGCGCGTAGTTGCGCAGGCCCACGAACTGCGTGTTCGGCCTGAGCAGCGCCTGGTTGGTGAGGCTGTAGCCGACGCTCATCGCGATCGGCAGCAGGACCAGGCACGTGTAGACGAGCGTGCCCGGCGCCGCGAACGTCAGGAAGTGCCACAGGCCCGGCCACGCCGGCCGCCTGCTCCCACGGCGGGTGAGCGTGCCGGGCCTGCGATGGGTGGTGCTGACGGCCATCAGCCGCTCTTCTCCCATTCGGTGTCGAGGAAGGCCAGCGCCTGGTCCGTCGTCTTCTTGCCGCTGACCAGGTCCTGCGCGGTCGACCAGAACTTGCCCTGCATGCCGGGCAGCATCGCCGCGTCGCCCGCCTCCCAGCTGAACGCCGGGACGGTCGCGTTCTGCTGGAGCGCCTGCTGCCACAGGTCGTACACGGCCTTGAAGACCGGGCCGGTGGTGGGCGGCGGCGTGTAGCCCTTGACGGCGGGGAAGAGCGCGTCGGCCTTGACCGAGGCGTCCAGGTTCTCCTTGGTGAGCTGGAAGGCCAGCGCGAACTTCTTGGCCGCGGCCATGTTCTTGGCCGTGGCGCTGACGGACAGGCCGCCGCCGGTGAACGCCGGGAGATGCAGGCTCCCGTCGTCGCTCGGCCAGGCGAACACGCCGATGTCGTCCTTCATCTCCGACTGGTCGGCCGCGGCGGCGAACCAGCTCCCCATCGCGTACATCGCGCCCTTGCCGCCCAGGAACGCCTCCTGCGTCTTCGGGTAGTCCTGGCCGATCTGCCGCTTGTCGATGAAACCCTTGGCGGCCAGGTCGGCGAACTTCTGCGTGGCCGCCTTCATGGCCGGGTCGGCGGCGAACGTCACCTGGCCGGCGCGCCGCTTGGCGATCCAGTCGGGCGTCCTGGCGTACAGGTCGGTGGCCAGGATGGCGGTCCACGGCTGGGAGGTGACGAACACCCCGCCGCTCACGAACGGCGTGATCCCGGCGGCCTGGAGCTTGCCGGCGTCGGCGAGCAGCTCGGCGTACGTCTTCGGCGGCGCCTCGATCCCGGCCTTCTTGAACAGCTTCTTGCTGTAGTAGACGTTCGGGATCGTCTGGGTGTTGGCCGGCAGCTGCAGCACCTTGCCGTTGACCGCCCCGCAGGTCGGGCAGATGAAGTCCTTGAGCTCCTGCTCGGTCCAGGTCGCCAGGTTCGGCTCCAGCGCGATCAGGTCCTGCATGCCGATCTGCACGTCCGGCAGCTGGCCCGAGGCGGCGAGCTGCTTGGCGTAGTCGTTGCGCTCCGACTCCGACGGCGCGGCGACGAGCTCCACGTCGAGGTCGGGGTTGGCCTTCGTCACCAGCGCGACCTGGGCCTTCCAGTACGACTCCGGCAGGTTCGGCGACGGGAAGACGAGGAAGGTGACCTTCTGCTTGCCCCCGGCGGAGGACGCGGTGGAGGGTGCGGCGGACGTGCTCGGCGTACCGCTCGAACAGGCGCTCAGCGCCAACGTGACGGCCAGCGAGAGAGCGCCGGCCGCGGACAGCTTGTTCATGGTGAGCTCAGTCTTCTCCGGTGGTGGGGGATGGGAGGTCGCCGGTCGTCCGCCTGACGACGTTCGACGGCGGGCCGTAGCGGAAGGCGCGCACCCGGTACGACGCGTGCCGCTCCTCGGGCAGGGTCACCAGGCCGAACGCGTTGACGTCCGGCGCCAGCACGGCGGTCACGCGGTAGTCGGGCCGGCCGGCGGGCCGGTCCTCCAGCAGGAAGCCCTCCTCGTCGCGGGCCCGGTCGGCCCACCGGAACGCGATCCCGTCGGCCTGCGTCACCGTGGCCGTCAGGCCGGTGGGCGCGGCCCCTTCGCCGCCCACCGACCGGCTCCCGGGGGACCCTCCCGGGATCACGCGCGGCTCGGCCCAGCCGGGGCCGGGCTTCGGGTACGGGCCGTCGCCGAGCGTGACGTCGACCGGCGCGGAGGCCGCGCCGTAGTAGGGCCGCAGCCGGTAGTGGAACGTGGTGCGCGGCATCAGGTCGGGATGGGTGTACGCGGTCTGCTCCGGCGGCAGGAAACCCAGGATCGTGTACGGCCCCTGAGGCTCGGTGGCGAACTCGATCACGTGCCCGGCGGCGCCCGGATCGCGGCCCCGCCAGCGCAGCGCGACGTCGGTCGGCGACACGAGCGCGGCCTCCAGCCGGACCGCCGGATCCTGCCGCGGGGCCGCGCACCCGACGACCACCAGCGCCAACGCCAACACCATCCGGGCCCTCATCGCCCCCTACTTACGCCAGAAGCGGACGCCGCTCCACTCGACCGTGGCGGGCCCCTGCCCGCTGGCCGTCCGGTACGCCCCGAACTTGTCGTAGAAGCTGCCGCTCTCGCTGGCCACGGTGTGCTTCAGCGACCCGTTGATGTAGGTGCGGTGGACGCTGCCGACCACGTGGACGGTGTTGACGCGGACCGTGGTGCCGATCGTCGCGCCCGTGGCGATCGTGTCGCCGCCGTGCACCGCGTACAGCCGTCCGCCGCGCTCGACGGCGAGCATGAAGAACGGGCCCGTGGTCTTGAACGTCTGCTTGAGGCTGATCCGCGAACCGGGCAGGCTGGTGATCTTGAAGTAGCCCTCGAACTGGCGCGTGCCGTCGGAGTAGGTGGCGTAGCGCCGTTCGGCCCGCTGGTCGCCGCTGTCGGTCGAGCAGGTCAGCTTGAACGTCAGGTCACCGACGTCGCCGCAGCCCCGCTCCTGGACGGTGAACGTGGGCGAGTACGAGGTCCACGGCCCCGATTCCACGGGGTCGGCCGCGGCCGGGAGGGCGGGCAGCAGCAGTCCGGCGGTCAGCGCGCTCGTCGTGAGTAATCGCATCGACCCTCCATTAGGAAACTTTCCTATCACGAGTCATAGGATCACTTAGCGCGTCGGCGCGTCAAGTCTCTTGACCGAGGGCTGTGGCTGCTGTATTCGTCGGATGTCTGAAGGGAAGCGATCTATGGGACTTCGACCGCATCGCCGTACCCTCCTCGCCGCACTCGTTCTCGCCGTGATCGCGAGCCTGTGCGCGGCGCCCGCCGGCGCGGAGGTTCAGCATCCGAGGCAGGAGTGGTTACGCGACTCGACCGCCGGGCTGTTCCTGCACTGGGGCATGTTCACCGCGCCGCGCCACCTCGACTGCGCGGCCTGGGAGAGCGACGTCACGGGTGGCGGCTGGAGCCCGGACTACTGGGTGGACGAGGCCCGCAAGCTGGGCGCCTCGTACATCGTGCTGGCGACCTTCCACAGCAGGCTCGGGTACGCGCGGCCGTGGCCGTCGCAGATCCCCGGCTCGTGCAGCACCAAGCGGGACTTCCTCGGCGAGCTGGTGAACGCCGGGAAGGCCAAGAATGTGCGGGTCATCCTCTACATGACCGACGATCCGCAGTGGCACAACGAGCAGGGGGTCGAGACGCTCGACTCGGCCGCGTACTCGGCGTACAAGGGGCGGCAGGTCGATCTGACCACCCGCGCCGGCTTCGGCATGTTCAGCTATGACCTCTTCTTCGAAGTAATGGCCAAATATCAGGACTTGGCGGGGTTCTGGATCGACAACGACAACGAGTACTGGGAGCAGAACCGGCTCTACGAGCAGATCCGCGAGAAGCGCCCGTCCTGGTTGCTGAGCAACAACAACGAGGACACCCCGATCATGGACACGGTCAGCAACGAGCAGAAGACCGGCATGACCCCGGCCTACGACTACCCGCAGGCCGCCTGGACCCCGATGCCGCGCCTGGTCGAGGCCGACTACAAGCTGCCCACCACCGGCGACTGGTGGTACGACGGCGGCAGCCACCCGGTCGACTTCCGCCTCAGCACCGGCCGCTACGTCACCAACGCCGGCTCGTCCATGAAGTCGCTGATGGCCGAGACCCCGATGGTCAACGGCAGGTTCCCGCCGCAGCAGGAGGAGTTCAACGCCTTCATGTCCACGTGGGTCCCGCCGATCCAGGCGTCCCTGCGGGGCACCGAGGGCGGCGGCTACATGTACGGCGGCCTGCAGCCCGGCTTCTGGAACGACGGCGCCCACGGCGTCGTCACCGTGGAGCCCGGCGCCAAGATCCAGTACGCGCACGTCGTGACCAGGCCCAGCACCGACCAGGTGCGGCTGCGCGACAACGGCCACCGGGTGACCCGGGTGAGCGACCTGCGCACGGGCGAGCGGATGCGCTTCAGCCAGTCCGGCGGCTACCTGACCATCCTCGGCGTCACCCGATGGGACGACTACGACACGGTGTTCAAGGTCGAGACGGCCGGCCGGCCGGGCTTCCACGACGGGCTCAAGGCCACCGCCTCCGCCTCCCGTGACGGCCACCCCGCCGCGGCGCTCGTGGACGGCAGCCACGAGGTCTACTGGGACAGCGGCGCGAGCCTGCCCGTCTCGGTGACGCTCGACCTCGGCCGCGTGCGCAAGGCCGCGTACCTGGCGGTCAGCCAGCGCGAATGGTCGCCGACGTACGCGCGGGAGACGTTCGGCCGCCCCGAGGACTCCGCGCGGATCAAGGACTACCGCGTCTACGCGAGCGACGACGGACGGCACTGGGGCCGGCCGGTCCGCGCCGGCGCGATGCGCAGCGCCCGCGGCACGCAGGTCGTCGACCTGGGCGAGCTGCGCGCCCGCTACCTCAAGCTCGAGGTGCTGAACACCTGGGCCGGCCCGCAGGCGCCGCGCTTCTTCCGTGAGCTGCAGATCGACGAGATCAGGGTCGCGAACGAATATCCGCTCTCCTTCGGCGAACCGGTGCCGCTGGAGGCCGAGCGTCAGCACCGTTCGGGCGTGGCCCGTCCCGACCTGTGCCAGGCGTGCTCGGGCCACGCGCAGGTCGCCGGGCTCGGCGGCGGGGCGCGCAACGCGATCACGTACCGGGACGTCACGGTGGCGGCGGCCGGCGACTACCGCCTGCAGATCGACCACACGGCGGCCACGCCCACGTCCCTGAAGGTCGCCGTCAACGGCGCCGCGCCCGTGGAGGTCCGGGTCCCGGGGGACAACCCGGACGTGCCGCTCTCCACCGCGCTGCCGCTGCCGCTCAAGGCCGGGGCCAACACGATCACCCTGTTCAGCGACGCGGCCAAGGGCCCGGGAGTGGACCGCCTGGCGGTGGCGCCGCTGCCGCCCGCCTCGTACGTGCCCAAGACGACCATGACCGTCGAACCCGGCGGCCTGCAGTGGGCCGGCCCCGGGCAGCAGACGATGAAGGTGTCGGCCAAGCTGCGCCTCGACGCCGACGACGCGCTCGACCAGGTGCGGCTCGCCCCGGTCGCGCCCGCGGGCTGGACCGTCGAGGGCGACCCCGTCACCGCGGCCTCGATGCGGCTCGGGCAGACCCTCGAGGGCACCTGGACCCTCACCTCGCCGCCCGGCCAGGACGTCACGCCGGCCGACATCCCGGTGACGGCCGCGTTCGAGGTGCTGGGCCGGCCCGGCACGGTCACCCGGCAGGTACGCGTCCGGCCGCGCCCCGCCGACCGGGTGTTCATGCGCGAGGCCGAGGACTCGCGCAACGGGCTCGGCAGCGCGGGCATCACCAACTGCTCGCCGTGCTCCGGCGGCCAGAAGGTCCGGAACCTCGGCGGCGCCCCCGACGCCTTCGTGCGGTTCGAGGACGTGGTGGTGCCCGAGGCCCGGCAGTACACGCTGTTCATCGACTTCACCGTCAACGGGCCGCGCTCGTACTTCGTGAGCGTCAACGGCGAGGCGCCGGTCGAGGTGAAGGTGAGCGGCGCCGGCAACAACACCCCCTACACCACGACCGTGCCCGTCACGCTGCGGGCCGGCGCCAACACCGTCAAGATCTACAACGACACGGAGGCCGCGCCCGACCTGGACCGGATCTCGCTCGGCTAGTCGAACAGCTGCGTGAGCTTCAGCACCAGCTCGTACACGCCGAACGCGAAGGGCAGCGCGACCCAGGCCCACGCCAGCACCATCAGGGCGGTCCGCCTGGACGTCATGTCGCCTGCCCTTCCATGGCCGGCTCGGCCGGCTTCTCGTGGTACTTGTCGCTCACCGGCCGGATCAGCTCGTTGGCGAGCAGGCCCACCGCCAGCAGCCCGATCATGATGTAGAGGGAGGTCGTGTAGAGCGCCGGCCCCGACCGTCCCGCCGCCTTCTGGGCGTCGGCGATGGCGTTGATGATCAGCGGGCCGAGCACGCCCGCCGTGGACCAGGCCGTGAGCAGGCGGCCGTGGATCGCGCCGACCTGGTAGGTGCCGAACAGGTCCTTCAGGTACGCCGGGACCGTCGCGAAGCCGCCGCCGTAGAAGGACAGGATGCCCAGCGCGCACACGATGAACAGCGGCTTGGAGGAGTTGCCCGCCAGCGCGATCACCAGGTAGAGCAGCGCGCCGACCCCCAGGTAGACGCGGTACATGTTCTTGCGGCCGATCACGTCGGAGGTGGAGGACCAGACGAAGCGGCCGGTCATGTTCGCCAGCGACAGCAGCGCGACGAACCCCGCCGCCGCCCCCACCGCGACCGGCGTGGCCGTGTCCGCGAAGAAGTCCCTGATCATCGGCGCGGCCTTCTCCAGGATCCCGATGCCCGCGGTGACGTTGCAGCACAGCACGACCCACAGGCAGTAGAACTGCGGGGTGCGGATCGCGTTGCGGGCCGAGACGTCCGCGTCGGTGATCAGCGGTCTCGACGCGACCACCGGCGGCGTCCACCCCGGCGGCGACCAGCCCTCCGCCGGGACGCGCACCAGCAGCACGCCCATCGTCATGAAGACCGCGTAGACCACGCCGTGCACGAGGAACGTGGTGGCGATCCCGCCCGTGCTCGTGCCGAACGACTCCAGCATCTGCGCCGACCACGGCGAGGCGATGAGCGCGCCGCCGCCGAACCCCATGATCGCGATCCCCGTCGCCATGCCGGGCCGGTCGGGGAACCACTTGATCAGCGTGGAGACGGGGGAGATGTAGCCGATGCCGAGCCCGATCCCGCCCACGACGCCGTAGCCGAGCACGACCAGCCAGTACTGGCTGGTGGCCACGCCGAGCGCGGACAGCAGGAAGCCGGAGGAGAAGCAGGCCATCGAGACGAACATCGCCCAGCGCGGCCCGTTGCGCTCCACCAGCGTGCCGCCGAAGGCCGCCGACAGGCCGAGCATGACGATGCCCAGCTGGAACGGCAGCGCGCTCTGCGTGCCCGACAGGTGAAGGGAGGACTCCAGCGGGGGCTTGAACACGCTCCACGCGTACGCCTGCCCGATCGCGAGGTGGACCGAGAGTGCGGCGGGCGGCACCAGCCACCGGCTCCAGCCGGGTGCCGCCACGATCCGGGAACGGTCGAGGAATCTTGCCACCTCACACGCGTACCACATACGGTATGCAGTGTTGAAGATCTTTACGATGAGCGGTCAGAAACGAGCGACGAGCGGACAAGGGTGAGCGGCGCCCGGGCCGCTCACCCCGGTCGGCTCAGGCCAGGCTCTGCCCGCCGTCCACGGTGATCACCTGGCCGGTGACGTAGTTGTTGGCCATCACGAAGAGCGCCGACGCGGCGGCCTCCTCGGCGGTGCCGAAGCGGCCGAGCGGGGAGCCCTCTCCGGCCTTGGCGACCGCGTCGTCGCCGTCGAGCCCGGACAGCGTGCGCAGCAGCGGGGTGTCGAAGGTGCCGTAGCGGATGGCGTTCACCCGGAGCCGCTTCGGCGCGAGCTCGACGGCGAGCGCCTTGGTGAAGGTCTCGACGGCGCCGACGGCCGCCAGCGGGCCGGTCATGCCGGGGATCGGGCGGACGACGTACGTGCCCGAGGTGAAGGTGATCGAACCGCCCGCCGGCAGCCGGGTCGCCGCGAGCCGGGCGGCGACGACCGCCCCCCAGAGCCGGGAGTCCAGGGCCGAGCGGAGGTCGTCGTGGGAGAGCTCGGTCACCGGGCCCGCGCCACTCAGGCCGCCGGCCGTCACGAGCACGTGGTCGACCTGCCCGGCCCGCTCGAAGATCTCCGCCAGCGCGTCCTCGTCCGACCCGTCCGCGGAGATGCCGAGCACCGAGTCCGCCGGGCCGTCCGCCGGGGCCGCGTCGCGTACCCGGTCCACTGCGGCGGCGAGCCTGGCCTGGTCGCGGCCGACCAGCACGACCCGGGCGCCCACCCCGCTCAGCAGCACACCGGCGGACAGGCCGATGCCCGAGGTGCCGCCGATGAGGACGACGGTGGAGCCGGCCAGGCCGGTGGGGAGCGGCGAGCGGACCGGTACGGGAGCTATGGACATGATGTCTCCTCAGCAATAAACCATCTGGTTGGTTTAGATCGAAGCGGATGTCGCGCAGAAAGTCAACTGGATGGTTTAATTCAGTTCATGAGCTACGACGCGGAGGCCACCCGACAGCGGATCTTCCAGTCCGCCACCGCCGAGTTCGCCGCGCACGGCCTGGCCGGCGCCCGGGTCGAGCGCATCGCCGCCGCCGCCAAGGCCAACAAGCAGGCGATCTACCTGTACTTCGGGGGCAAGGAGAAGCTGTTCGGCGCCGTGGTGCAGGCCAAGGTCGACGAGGTCTGCCACGCGGACACCCTCGATCCCGGTGCGGTGGCCGACTCCGTGGGGCAGCTGTTCGACTGGTACCAGGACCACCCGGACCTGATCAGGCTGCTGCTGTGGGAGGCCCTGGAGAGCGGCCCGGGTCCCGTCCAGGGCGAGGACGAACGGCGCGCGGCGTACCGGGACAACGTACGCGACCTCGTGGACGCCGGCGTCGGCGCCGGACTGGACGGGCCCGAGCGCACCTGCGCCGCCCAGGACTGGATGTTCACCGTGCTCGGGCTGGTCGCCTGGAACTTCGCCGTCCCCCAGCTGTGCCGCCTTGTCCTCGACGAGCAGGACGACAAGGCGGCCCTGGCCCGGCGCCGCGAGAGCGTGGTGTCGGCCGTCCGCACCCTCGCCGAGAGCCGTCCGCCTATCGGCCGTTGACAAAGGCGAGCGGGCGCCGCCGTGGCCTCCGGACTCGTGTACGCCACAGGCGCCGACAGCATGCTGCACGCGCTCGACCCCACCACCGGTACGGTGCGCCGGAGCTTCCCGACCGGCGGCCCCATCGAAACCAGACCGGTCGTGGCAGGCGACTTCGTGTACGTCGGCGGCTCGAACGGCGATATCTCGAAACTTTCGGGATAGCGGGCTCAATGGGGACGGTGATGCTCTATGCATCGCCCGATCCCCGAAAGTTTCGACATTCGCGCTGGTGTATTCCCAGCTCACAATCCTGGCAAAAGATTGATCTTTGAAATATTTCTGTCTTATATTGACATGTTTCAAAGGGATTCCCAGACTGATCGCCAACACTCCACCCGGAAGGGAGAGCCCTGGTGATCACCAGCTTGGCCCGCTCCAAGATCCGTACGAGGGTCGTCGCGCTGACGGCGGCAGCGACGCTGTCGATCGCCGGAGCGGTGACGATAGCGCCCCCCGAGGCCGTCGCGGCGGCCGGAGTCGAGGACGAGGGTGCCGACTGCACGGTGACCGGCCTGCCCGACGCGGGCTCCTTACCCACCGACTCCAAGCTTCCCGACCCCTTCAAGAAGCTGGACGGTACGCGCATCTCCGCCAAGTCCGACTGGCGGTGCCGACGCCAGGAGATCAAGAAACTGGCGGAGAAATTCGTCTATGGCGAGAAGCCGGGAAAGCCGGCGAGCGTCACCGGAACGGTCTCGAGGACCGGCATCACCGTGAACGTGAACCACAACGGCAAGAGCTCGAGTTTCTCGGCGAGCGTCGATCTGCCGAGCGGTTCCGGACCGTTCCCGGCCGTCGTGGTCCTGGGCGGATTCGGCGCGGACACGGCCGCCATCAAAGCGGCCGGCGCCGCCGTCATCAATTACGACCCGTACGCGGTCGGAAAAGAGGGAACGCCGCGCAATAACAAGCAGGGCGCGTTCTACAGCGTCTACGGCTCCTCCAGCAGCACGGGGCTGCTGCTCGCCTGGGCCTGGGGCGTGAGCCGGATCATCGACGTCATCGAACAGTCGGGCGGCGGCATTCTCAAAGCGGATGCGACCGGCGTCACGGGATGCTCGCGCTTCGGAAAGGGCGCTTTCGTGATCGGCGCGTTCGATCAGCGCATCGCCTTGACCATGCCGATCGAGTCGGGCAGCGCCGGCGTTCCCATCTTCCGCGGAATTCCCGGGGAGGGCGCCCAGAGCCTGAGCAGCGCGTACGGAGAGCAGCCGTGGCTGGGCGACGCCTTCGGCTCCTTCACGAGCAGCCCGACCAGGCTGCCGGTGGACACGCATGAAATGGTGGCCATGGTCGCGCCGCGCGGACTGTTCATCATGGACAATCCGCACATCACCAATCTCGGACCCAAGTCCGCCAGCGTGGCGGCGTTGGGCGGGGCGGAGGTCTACAAGGCGCTCGGCGCGGGAGACAACATCACGTACTGGTCCGACATCCAGGACGGCAACCACTGCGCCAACAGGGCGGAATGGCGGACCCCGCTCCAGCAGAACATCCAGAAGTTCCTGCTGAAGACGGGCAACGCCCCCGGCGCGATCAGGATCTCGTCCAAGGCGCTCGGCAATCTGGCCGAGTGGAGGGACTGGCAGACTCCCACGCTCGGCGACTCCGGCGACACCACCCCGCCGAGCACCCCGGGCACCCCGGCCGCGTCCAACGTGACCGCCACCGGCGCCACGCTGACCTGGGCCGCGTCCACCGACCAGGGCGGCTCCGGCCTGGCCGGCTACAACGTCTACCGCGAGCAGGGGACCACCGACCCGCAGCTCGGCCAGTCCACCACCAACTCGATCACCCTCACCGGGCTGACCGCGAACACCCAGTACCAGGTGTACGTGCGGGCACGGGACGGCGCGGGCAACCTGTCCGGCGACTCGCCACCGGTCACGTTCACGACGACGACCGGCGGTGGCGACACCTCGCCGCCGACGGCCCCGGCCGGCCTGGCGGCCTCGGCGACCACGTCCACGGGCACGACCCTGGGCTGGACGGCCTCGACGGACGACACCGGCGTCGCCGGCTACGACATCCTGCGCGCGCCCGGCGCGAGCGGCGGCACGTTCACCCAGGTCGGCGCCTCGGCCACGACCTCGTTCAGCGACACGGGCCTGACCCCGAGCACCACCTACCGCTACCAGGTCAGGGCGCGCGACGCCGCGGGCAACACCTCGCCGGTCTCGAACACCGCGCAGGTCACCACCCAGCCCGGCACCTCCACCGGAACGTGCACGGCCGTCCCCACCGTCCAGACCCAGTGGGCCACCGGGTACGTCATCCAGCCCCTGACCATCACCAACACCGGCACCTCGACGATCAACGGATGGACGGTCACCTTCACACTGCCGGCCGGGCACACGCTGACCGGCTCGTGGAACGGCACCGCCACCGTCAGCGGGCAGACCGTGACCATCAGGAACGTCAGCCACAACGGCACCCTCGCCCCCGGAGCCGCCACCACCAGCGTCGGCTTCCAGGCGACCCGCCCCAACGGCAACACCGCCCTCCCCTCCGGCTACACCTGCGCCTGACCGCCCCGGCTCTCCCGTCGTGCCCGGCCCGCCAATCCCGGGCCGGGCGGAGCTGGGCATCGGGACCGGTCGCATCGCGTTGCCGCTCAGCCGGCGCGGTGTCCGGGTGCACGGCATCGAACTGTCGCCGGCTGGGAGCGGGAGCCCCTTCACCGGTGACAGCAGGAGCCACGTGTCGGTCTGGGAGAAGGCGTCGTGACGCGCGGCCCGGACGCTTAGAGTGACGGCATGATCAACGTGTGTTTCGCCGGGGTCACCGGCTGGACGGCGCCGCCGATCGTCGCGGCGATCGACCGGGCCGACGACCTGACGCTGACCGCCGGGGTGTCGCGGTCCGCGGCGGGGCAGTCCCTGGCGGAGGCGGCCGGTTCCAAGAGCGCCGGGCGGGTGTACGGGTCGGTCGCCGAGGCGCTGGCGGCGGCTCCGGTCGATGTGCTGGTGGACTACACCAGCGCGGCCGCGGTCAAGGACAACGTGTGGACGGCGGTGCGCGCCGGCGTGAACGTGGTCGTCGGCTCCAGCGGCCTGACCGCCGACGACTACGCCGAGCTGGACCGGCTGGCCCGCGAGCACAGCGTCGGGGTGATCGCGGCGGGGAACTTCTCCGTGATGGCGACCGTGCTGCGCCGGGCGGCCGCGATGGCCGCCGAGCACCTGGACCACTGGGAGATCATCGACTACGCCGGCGTCACCAAGCCGGACGTGCCCAGCGGCACCGCCCGGGAGCTGGCCGAGACCTTGGCGACGGTCCGCACGCCCGAGCCGGCCGTGCCGCTCGGCGAGTTGCACGGCCCGGTGGAGGCGCGCGGTGCCGAGGTCGCCGGGAGCCGCATCCACTCGGTTCGGCTGCCCAGCTTCGTGGTGTCCACCGAGATCGTGTTCGGCGGTCCGGGGGAACGCCTGGTCATGCGGCACGACCCCGGCACCGACCCCAGCCCGTACGTGGCCGGGACGATGCTGGCGGTGCGCCACGCGGGCGAGGAGACCGGCGTGCGCAGGGGACTGGACTCACTGCTCTTCAGGAGCTGACCGGCCCGCTACTTGACGGCGCCGCTGGTGATACCCGAGATGATCTTTCGTTGGGCGACGGCGAAGACCACGACCAGCGGCAGGCTCATCAGGATCACGTACGCGAAGATCAGGTGCCAGTTGTTGAGATAGAGCCCGGCGCTGGCCACGCGGAAGAGGTTGAGGGGGAGCGTGTCCAGGCGTCCGCCGATCACGAAGAAGGCGTAGAAGACGTCGTTCCACACGTACAGGCAGACCAGGATGGTGGCCGTGGCCAGCACCGGGCGCAGCAGCGGCAGCACCACCAGCCAGAACACCCGCATCGGGCTCGCCCCGTCGAGCTGAGCCGCCTCCTCCAGGGAGGTGGGGATGGTCCGCACGAAGCCGGTGACGAAGAAGATCACCGTGGACATGTAGATGCCCATGTAGACGCCGATCATCCCGACCGCGCTCCCGGCCAGGCCGAGCTGGCGCAGCAGGAGGACGACGGTCACGACGGCGGGCGGGAGCACGATGCCGCTGATCGCCAGCGCGTACAGGACGGCGTTGAGCCGCGTGGCGCGGCGGGCCAGGATCCAGGCCGCCATCGACCCGAACAGCAGCACCCCGATCACCGAGGGCACGACGACGAGCAGGCTGCCCAGCGACGCCCGCAGGACCTCGCCGTCGCCCCACACCTGCCGCAGGTTCTCCAGCAGGTGCCACTCGGTCGGCAGCGACAGGTCCGGCGTGAGCGCCTCGCCGCGGGACTTGGCCGCCGTCACCAGCACCAGCCACAGCGGGATGCCGATGGACAGCACCACGAGCACGAACGTGACCACGGGCTGGAGCCGGCGCCACACGGGCGCGTCGCTCACCCCGCGGCGGTCGGGGACGACGGGGGTCACAGGATCTCCTCCCGCTTGCGCAGCACGTAGATGACAGGGAAGGCCATGAGGGCCACCAGCAGGAACAGCACCAGGCTCATCGTCGTGGCCTGCGCGAACAGCCCCTGGCCGAAGGTGCGGTAGATGAAGATGTTCAGGATCTCCGTCGTGCGGGCCGGCCCGCCGCCGGTGGTGGCCTGGGCGATGTCGAAGCCGTTCATCGAGCCCAGCAGCGCCGTGGCGACGTTGAACGTGATCGCGGGCGCCAGCAGCGGGAAGCGGACCGCCCAGAACGTACGCCACCGCGACGCCCCGTCGATGTGGGCGGCCTCCACGATGTCCTCCGGGACGGTCTTCAGCCCCGCCAGGTAGATGAGCATCGACAACCCCATCCACTTCCACGCGTGGATCAGCGCGACGACCACGACCGTCCAGGTGGTGTCGCCCAGCCAGGCGTAGTCGATCCCGAGCAGCCGGTTCAGGCCGCCCGTCGGCTTGAGCAGGGCCTGGAAGATGTAGCCGACGGCGAGGGCCGACATCAGCACCGGGATGAGGAAGAACACCCTGGCCACCCGGTTGAGCCAGGTGTCGCGTTCGAGCAGCACGGCCAGGCCGAAGCCGAACGCGTTCTGGAAGAGCGCCACCAGCACCGCGTACACCACCGTGACCCGCAGCGACCGGAACAGCGTGCCGTTGGAGGCCAGGTCGGTGAAGTTGTCCAGCCCGACGGGCCGGATCGCGCTCTTGAAGCCCGACCAGTCGGTGAAGGCGTAGACGAAGTTGAACAGCGTCGGCAGGAAGAAGAACACCAGCAGGATGGCGAACGCCGGAGCCATGAACCACATGGGGTGCGTCCGCCTCCCGACGACCGGGCGCCCGCGGGCGGCGGCCGTGGTGCGGGAGGCGGCCTGCCGCGAAGTGGTGATCAGCACGTCAGAAACCGCTCGCCCCGGCGGCCTTGGCGAGCTGGGCGAACTGATCCTGGGTGGCCGAGGCGACCTTCTCCGGCGTCATGGTCCCGGTGATCATGTCGGCCAGGTTCAGGTACAGGTCCGGGTTGGCCACCGCCAGCGCCTGCATCGACCCGACCGCGGTGGGCAGCGCGGCGTGCACGTCCAGCAGCGCCTGCGGCACGCCCGCCGGGCTGGGCACCGACGGCTCCAGGGAGACGGTGTTGCGGTCGGCGACGAAGTCCTTGTAGCCGGGCCCCATCCAGTACGCCAGCAGCTGCCGCGCCGCGGCCTCGCGCTTGGCGTCCCCGGTCTTGAACGCCACCAGCGCGTTCGACTGGTCGGGGATGAACGTGCCGACGTTCCCCGACGGCGAGATCGGGAAGAAGCCGATCTTCTTGTTCAGCGTGGCGGTGTCGGCCGAGGCCTGCAGCTGCCCGAAGAACGAGTTCACCTGCACGACCATGGCCGCCTTGCCGGACAGCAGCGCCGCGCCCTGGTCCTCGAACTTCGCGGTCTTGATGTCGGAGTTGAACAGCCCCTCGTCGATCAGCGACTTGTACGTCTTGATCGCCCCGACGACGGCCGGGCCGTTGAACGTCTCCTTGCCCGTGTTGATCCGCTCCCACAGGCCGTCCTTGGCCGCGTCCGCGAGCTGGACCTGCACCCACCACTGGGTCGCCCACTTGTCACCGGCCATCTCGAAGAACGGCGTGACGCCCTTGGCCTTCAGCGTGCGCCCCAGCTTCACCATCTCGTCGAAGCTCTTCGGCGTGCTGGTGATCTTGTTGGCGGCGAAGACCTCCTTGTTGTAGTAGACGCCCTCGACCGCGGGGCTCGTGATGAGGGCCGCGTACCGTGCGCCGTCCAGGATGCCGGTGATGTCCTTCAGGTCCGGCGACAGCTGCGCCAGCCACGGCGCGTCGTTCAGCGGCTGGAGGTTGGCCTTGGCGTTGATCGCGGTCAGCATGGACGCGGTCGGCTGCCAGAACGCCAGGTCGGGCTTGTCGCCGGTGGCGACCTTGGTCTGGATGCCCTGCTCGTACGGGTCCGGGATCGTCACGACCTCGACCGTCGCGCCCGTCGCCTGCTGGAACCCGGCGATGACCGCCTTGGGCACGGTGTTGCTGTTCTGGGCGGCCCAGATCGTCAGCTTGACGCCGTCGAGCTTGGTGGCCGGGCCGGGCCAGGCCGCGGCGGTGGCGGGCGCGGCGGTGGAGGTCTCGACGGAGGGGTCGCTGCACGCTGCGAGGCCGAGCGCGAGCGCCGTCGCGGCGGCGGCGGCCGTCCAGGTGGTCTTCATGGTGGTCTCTTTCATGAGGCGGTGCGGATGCGGAGGATCCGGGCGGAGTGGGGCTCGTCGCAGCAGGGGGTGAGCGTCAACACGCCGGTGCCGGGCTGCCAGTCGCGGGCCCAGTCCGGCAGGTGCCGCGGGTAGATCACGTCGATTTCGACCGCGCGGCCCGCCAAATGTGGCAGGTCCAGCCGTACGGGCTTCGCCCCGTCGCGTCGCCATACGCCAAGGTATGTGACGTCAGCCGTCCGCAAACCCAGGGCGAGGTGGCGGTCGCTCCAGCTCGGCAGCCCCAGCGGCCACACGGGCGTCGCGCGGGCCAGGTCCGCGCGGATCTCCTTGTGGACGCGTACGGCGTCGCGGACCGAGTCGAGCTGGGCGGGGCTCATCCCGTCCAGGTGGCCGGACAGGTAGAGCCGCCCCAGCATGCCGGTGCACAGCGCGAAGGCGATCTCCTCGTCCGACATGTCGGGCTGCGGGTACGCCCAGCTCGCCGACTGCTCGGGCAGCACGGACATCGGCGCCGACACCGCGATCGGCGGGTAGAGGCGGAAGTCCTGCTGGTCGCTGGTGGACTGCAGGTGCAGCCGGGACAGCATGGCGTAGTCCATGCGCATGGCGCCCGACGCGCAGTTCTCCAGGGTGAGCCCCGGATGGCGTGCCAGGACGCCGTCCAGCCAGGACAGGTGGGCCCGGTTGCAGGCCAGCAGCCCGTCCCCGGCGCTGTCGGCGTCCAGGTCGGTGCCCGCGCCCGGGTCGATGTTGTAGTCGAGCTTGAAATAGCCGACGCCGAGCTCCTCCACCAGCCGGTCCACCACCTGGTCCAGGTGCACGATCGCGCGGGGATGGCGCAGGTCGAGGTGGTAGCGGCCGTGCTCGACCAGGCGTACGCCGCCACGCTGCAGGAACGCCTCGGCGGGCAGCTTGTCGGCCATGGGGCTGCGGACGCCTATCACCTCGGGTTCGAGCCACAGGCCCGGCACCATGCCGTGCTCCCTGATGCGGCCGAGGACCTCCTCGATGCCGCGCGGGAAGCGCGTCTGCGACGGCTGCCATTCGCCGACGCTGTCCCACCAGGTGCCGCCGTCGTCGTACCAGCCCGCGTCCACGCAGAACGTCTCGGCCCCGGCCGAGGCGGCGGCGTCGATCAGCGGCAGGAGCTTGGCCGTGGTCGGGTCGCCCGACAGCGTGTTCATGTAGTCGTTGAACACCACCGGCAGCCGCTCCCGGTCGGGGTGCGGCCGGACGATCATCCGCCGGTGCGCGGTGAGCGCCGCGGCCGCCCCTTCCAGGCCCGCGCCGGACACCGCCACCGACACCGGCACCGTGGTGAACGACTCGCCGGGCTGGAGCAGGTGCTGCCACTGGTGGTCGATGTCGGTCGGGCCGAGCAGCGCGACGTACGGGTCGTCGAGCCGCTCGCCGACCTCCCAGCGCCAGGCGCCGTTGTGCTCGATCTGCCACAGCCACGCCTGCCCGCCGGCGCGGTCGATCAGGCCGCCGGTGGGCAGGTGGGAGCCGGTCGACCAGGTGCCGGTGCTGACGACCGCGAGCCGCCCGCGGCCGTCCTGCCCGTGGCCGCCCAGGCGGAGATCGGGTACGGCCTGCCCGCGCAGGGCCTCGCGGACCCAGCGGCTCTCGCCCAGCCATTCGCTGTCGGCCCGTACCACGTCCAGGTCGTCCACCGCCCCCGCGAAGGCGGCGGCGAACGACGTGAGGCCCAGCAGCAGCCGGGGGTTCTGGCCGCGGTTGGTCACCCGCGTCCAGACCTGGAACGCGCTGACGCCCTCCGCCGAGCGCAGGAACACCTCGGCGCTCAGCCCGCTCCGCGCGTCGTGCAGGTCGAGCTGCAGCACGTGCCAGGCCCCCTCCCTGCGCTGTTCGCAGCCCCGGTAGGCCAGGCGCAGGCCGACGGCCGTCCGGGAGAAGCGGTGCGCGGCCCGCGCCCGGCCCTCCTCCGGGACCAGCAGTTCCACCAGCGGCTGCGTCGCCCTGGGCAGGTGCGCCGTGGCGGCGTCGCCGCCGGACAGCGACCGGACGCCGACCGGGCCGTCGGGTGAGACGTCGAGCACGACCCGCAGGCTCGGGTGGCCCCAGACGACGCTGGTGTTCATGGATCTCCTCTGCTGCTTCTTACCGGCCGGCTTGTCTCAGCCGACCGGCTTGGCGATCTGGATGCGGTCGATGTCGGGCGCGTAGCCGGTGGAGGCGTTGCCGAACGTGATCGTGTTCGCTCCGGCGGCCAGGGTGACGTCCACGACCGTGGTCCGGTAGTTCGACCAGCCCAGCGTGTTGCGGAAGTAGTGCCGCTGGGCCGCGCCGCCGTTGACCGAGATGTCGGCGTAGCGGTCGACGATGTTGCTGTTGTAGTTGGTGGCGCCCTCGCCCAGCTCGCCGTTGGCGTACGTGACGACCAGGCGGTAGCGGCCGGCCGAGGCGACGGTGACGTTGTTGAAGCGCAAGGTGTTGGCCGCGCCGGCGCCGACGTAGCCGACGTACTTCCCGCCCGAGGCGGCGGAGTTGGCCGCGACCCTGGCGGCGCCGCCCAGGGTGTTGGCGCTGGACTCGGCCTCGTACGCGGTGATCGTCCCCGTGGTCGCCGACACGTCGAGGTAGTCGACCTTGACGCCGGCGGCGCTGACCTCCAGGCGGTTGATCCCGGCGGTCAGGAACACCTTGGTGGTGACGGTGCTCCAGCTCGCGGCGGCGGGCAGGCTGACGTCGGTCAGGTCGGAGCCGTTGAGCCGCAGCTTGGCCGTGCGGGCGGCGGAGGCCGCGTAACGCAGGTCAACGTTGTAGTAGCCGTCCGAGGGGGCGGTGACCACGAACTTGGCGCCGCCGTCCGCGTAGGAGACCGGGCCGTAGGTGATCGCGCCCGGCGCGGCGGCGTACTCGGCCTCGTAGCGGGAGCCGGCGGTCGGGTCCTTGGCCGGGGTCACGATCACCTGGTACGCCGAGGAGCCCTTCAGCCCGGTGAGCGGGATCGTGATCTGGCCGCCGGACGGCGTGAAGTCCGCCTCGGTGACCTTGTACGGGCCGGGGGAGGGGTTCAGCCCGGTGTTGTCCACGCCCCAGACGGCGGCGTGGACCGTGGTGCCCAGGGTGCCCGGGATGCCCTTGACGACCAGGTTGGTGTCGTACGTGCCGCCGGCCGGGTTGTTGCCGCCGAAGATCACCCTGGCCTGCTTCTTGCCCTGGTCGAGCGCGGCCAGGACCTGGAGGGAGCCGTCGGGAGCGGGTGGGGTGACGGCCACGGTGTTGCCGGTCAGCTCGCCGTACCACTTGTACAGCCACCAGCCGCCGGTCGCCTGGTTGTTCCTGGTGACCAGGTCGTTGAGTCCGCCGGCCGTCGTCCAGTACGCCAGGCAGCCGTCGACCTTGCTGTTCTCGAACTTCGCCACGAACTGCACCAGGTTGCCCGGCACGCCGAGGTCCCCGGCGAAGCGCCCGTACTCGTTGATGGTGATCGGCCTGGGGGAGATGCCCAGGCTGGACTCGATCGCCCGGTAGTCGGTGTAGTGGGTGTGCCAGCTGGTGAAGAAGTCGTCGCCGAGCTCGTGCCAGGTGGTGACGTCCGGCAGCATGGCGTTGTCCCGGGCGAACTGCATGAACGTCCGGATGTCGGCCGAGCGGTAGCTCGCGAAGTTCGGGCCCGCGATGCGGGCGCCGGGGTCGAGGGAGCGGATCCGGCGGTAGACGGTCCGGTAGTCGTTCATGAACCCGGCGAGGTTGCCGCCGTACCAGATCTGGTCGGGCTCGTTGAAGGGGACGTAGACGTACGAGGTGCGGTATGGGTCGGCGACGACCTTCCTGACCATCGTGTCCACCTTGGCCAGGTAGTCGGTGATGCCCAGGTTCTCGTACGGCCACTGCTTGTAGACGTCCTGCATGTAGATCTGGATCTCGCGGCCGCCGGCGCGTTTGAACATGGGGGCGATCTTGAGCGCGTCGCCGTTCGGGTGCTGCAGGCCGTCGGGCGCCTTCTGGGCGGTGACCTGCGGTTTGAGGGCGGCGAGCATGGTCTCGTTCGGGATCCCCTCGTCGCCGAGCCCGTACAGGAAGCCGGTGGCTCCGTACCTGAGCGCGCCGGTCGAGCTGCCGAGATCGACGACGAGCTGAGACGCGGCCTGGGCGGGGGCGGCGTGCACGGCACCCGTCAACAGGACCACCGCCAGCATCGCTGACCAGGCATGTTTCCTCCTCATGGCGAGACAACCTCCTTGCGTGCTGCGGGCGTCAGAGCCCTTGGGGGGACGTGGAGGTGCGCAGATGTGACCGGTCACATTTCTTGTTGCCTGAGTGTGACCGCTCACATTGCCGAGGAGAAGACCCTGTTACCAGGTTGTTACCGGCAAATCTCGAGCGAGAGTCCGCCGCGTGCGCGGGATGCGGCCTGCCACCCCGGGTCGCCGGAACCGCTCAGGGAGTTTCCTGTTCGTACACGGCCTGGGCGGCGAGGATGTCACCCGCATGGTCCCGGATCCAGTCGGACAGGGTCTGGAGCGGCTCGGTGATCCCCTCGCCGAGGGCCGTCAGGCCGTAGCTGACCTGTGGCGGCGTGGTGTGGGTGACCGTTCGACGGACGAAGCCGTCGCGTTCGAGGGTGCGCAGCGTCTGGGACAGCATCTTCTCGCTGATCCCCTCGATCTTGGTGCGCAGTTCGTGGAACCGTAGCGGGCCACCGCGGATGGCCGTCAGCACGAGCACCGCCCAGCGGCTGGTGACGTGGTCGAGCACCATGCGCGCGGGGCAGTCCCTGTGAAACGCGTCACTCATACCTCGTGCCACCCCTTGACGAGCAGAGAGCCGACGGCAAGGTATGGAGCTTACCAAGAGGTAGGTACTTTCTCCTGGAATGCTCAATACCTAGAGTCTGCCCCCGAAGCCGTAGAGCAGAGGAGGCATGACATGCGACGCATCGCACTCATCACCGGCGCGGGGCGCGGTATCGGTGCCGCGACAGCACATGAGCTGGGCCGTCGCAGTTTCCACGTGATCGTCAACTATCGCGCCGACACGTCGGCGGCCACCTCGGTGGTCAAGCAGATCCAGGCGGCCGGCGGTACGGCGCAGGCTGTCCAGGCCGATGTCCGCGACCCTGGCCAGGTGGCCGAACTCGTCGAGGCCTGCGCGCGGGTGGACGCGCTGGTCTGCAACGCCAACATCCCCCCGCCGTTCGGCCCGCTGGCCGAGATGTCGTGGGAGGACTTCGCCGGCAAGGTCACCGGGGAGCTCGCCGGGGTCTTCCACCTCACCCAGCGGGCACTGGACCGCATGCGCGAGCAGGGCGACGGCCGAATCGTCTACGTCTCCAGCCTCAGCGCCGAGCTGGTACGTCCGGGCGCGGCCGCGCACGCGACGGCGAAGGCGGCGCTCAACACCTTTGCCCAGCACGTCGCCGCGGAGGCCGATGCCTGGGGAATCCGGGTGAACGTCGTGTCGCCCGGCGCGGTCCGTACCGAAGCCAGCGCCATGATGCGAACACCCGAGACGGAGGCGGCGTTGGGGCGCCGCTCGGTCCTCGGCCGGATGCTCGATCCGCAGGACGTCGCCGCGGTGATCGGCTCCATCCTTGACGGCGGGTTCGACGCCGTGACCGGCGCCCGTATCCCGGTGGACGCGGGCTATCGGGTCCTGTCCGGCTGACGGCCCTCGTCCGCGCCGTACTCGTCGTGCCAGTTCCACCACTGGTACGGCGGGGTCTGGGGATAGCCCTCGGGGGAGTCCTCCCACTCCTCCTGCCGCCCGAGCGCGGTCATGTCGAGGTAGCTCCAGGTGCTCCCCAGCGCCTCGTCGCCGCGGTCGTTGATGAAGTAGGTGCGGAACACCCTGCCGCCGTCGCGGATGAACGCGTTGGTGCCGTGCCACTCGTTCACGCCGAAGTCGGCGTCGAAGTCGTCGGTCAGGGTGTACCAGGGCATCGTCCAGCCCATCCGCGCCTTCACCCGCGCGATGTCCGGCTGGGGCGCGCGGGAGACGAAGACGAGAGTGGTGTCACGGGCGTTCAGGTGGGCGAGGTGCCCGACATGATCGGCCACCATGGAACACCCGACGCACGCGTGATCGGGCCAGCCGTGCACGCCGGGATCGAAGAAGGCGCGGTAGACGACCAGCTGACGACGGCCCTCGAACAGGTCCGGCAGGCTCGCCTTACCCGCCGGCCCGTCGAACGCGTAGTCTTTCTCCACCGCCAGCCACGGCATCCGCCGGCGCTCCGCGGCCAGCGCGTCCCGGGCGTGGGTCAGCTCCTTTTCCTTGACGAGCAACCGACGGCGCGCTGCCTCCCACTCCTGTGGCGTGACGATCGCGGGTGTCTTCATGGTGTCGTTCACCTTCCCGTCCAGTTCCGCGTTCCCCTCCCCCTCCCCGTCGGGATGATCCTTCAACGCCTCCGGCGTGCCGTCCCGGTCGCGGGCCCGCCTCGGAGAGGCGTTGAGCGATCGCCGCCACATACGCCCATTGGCAAGGCTTTTACGTCATCATGCGGACGTATACCTTTTGAGCAGCCGAGTGGATCCTCCCTGACCCCAGGAGAAGATTGCCTCATGTCCGGTCCGCGCCCGTTGGCCGAGAACGATCCCCGGCAGATCGGGGACTATCGACTGATCGGCGTGCTGGGCGTGGGCGGGCAGGGGGTCGTCTATCTGGGGCGGGCCCCCTCGGGCCGGCAGGTGGCCGTCAAGACGCTGCACGCCCGGATGGCCTCCGAGCCCGAAGCCCTGGAGCGGTTCCTGCGCGAGACCGAGATAGCCAGGTCCGTGGCGGCGTTCTGCACGGCGCGGGTCGTCGACGCCGGGATCGCCGACCGGGCGCCCTACCTGGTCAGCGAGTACGTACAGGGCCCGTCCCTGGACGAGCTCGTGACCCGGGAGGGGCCGCGCACGGGCGGCGGGCTGGACCGGTTGGCGATCACCACCCTGGTCGCGCTCGACGCGATCCACCGGGCCGGCATCGTGCACCGGGACTTCAAGCCCAGCAACGTGATCATGGGCCAGGAGGGCCCCGTCGTCATCGATTTCGGCATCGCCCGGGTGCTGGACCACTCCACCACGGGATCCGGCCTGATCGGAACCCCGGCCTACCTGGCGCCCGAACAGCTGAACGGAGAGCCGGCCGGGGCCGCCTCGGACGTGTTCGCCTGGGCCGCGACCATGGTGTACGCCGCCACCGGGCACCGGGCCTTCTCCGGCACGGTCACCGCGGGAGTCCTCAACGCGATCATGACCCGCGAGCCCGACCTGGCCGGCGTCCCCGACCGCCTCCGTCCCCTCCTGGCCGCCGGCCTGGCCAAGGATCCCGCGTCCCGGCCGAGCATCACCGACCTGTTCACCGCGCTCACCCACGAGACCCCCCTCCAGGACACGGGTTACCGGCGTCCCGCACCGCCGCCCGGAAACGCCCCGCGCCGCCGCCGTCGACGTCCGCCCGGCTGGGCGAAGGTGTTCGCGGCGGCCGCCGTCGTCCTCGCGATCCCCGTGGTCTTATGGCTGGCGTCCGTCCTGCCCGGGGGCCTCCCCGGCACCATGCTCCCCACCGCCGACGCGAAGCCCTCCACGACGGGCGCGCCGTTCGGCACCCTGATCCGCGAGCCCTTCAACGGCTGGCAGCCGTGGGTGCTGTCGCTGGCCGTCGGACAGTGGGACGGCCGTCCCGTGGTCGCCTCGGGAGGCTACGACGGCACGGTGCTGATATCGGATCTCGCCACCGGCGTACCCCTCCACTCCCCGTTCGCGGGGCATGAGGGTCCGGTCTGGTCGGTGGCGACAGGGCAGGTGAACGGCCGCCCGGTCGTCGTCTCCGGTGGTCGCGACGGCACCGTACGCGTCTGGGACCAGACCACCGGCGAACCGATCGGCAAACCCTTCCAAGGCCATCGGGGCTCGGTCGAATCGGTGGCGGTCGGGCAGGTGAACGGCCGCTCCGTGGCGGTGTCCGGCGGTCTCGACGGCACGGTGCAGGTTTCGGACCTGGCCACCGGCGACCGGGTCGGCGACCCCGTCGGCACCGGCCGCGGCTGGGTGCTCTCGGTGGCGGTGGGCGAGGTGAACGGCCGCCCGGTCGTGGTCTCCGGGGACGTCGACGGCACCATCCTGATGACGGACCTGGCCACCGGCACTCCCATGGCCAGACGCGTCAACGCTCACGAGGGGCCGGTCGAATCGGCGACGGTGGCGCGACTCGACGGCCGCCCGGTGGCGATCTCCGGCGGCGGGAAGGGCGATCACACCGTACGCGTCTGGGATCTGGCCACGGGCGAACCGATCGGCCGGCCCTTCAGGGGCCACCGGAGCTGGGCGCTCGGCCTGGCCGCGGCGCAGCTGGACGACGGCCGCCCGATCGTGGTCTCCGGCGGCTACAACGACCAGACCGTACGGGTGTGGGACCTGGCGACCGGCAAGCCGATCGGCGAACCCTTCAAGGACCACGTGGGCCTGATCGAAGCGGTGGCAACCGGACACCTGGACGGCCGTCTGGTGGCGGTCTCCGGGGGCAACGACGGCAAGGTCCGGGTCTGGAGCCTGAGCTCCCCGTACCCGTCGCCATGAACGGATTCCATCGACAGAGCCCGCCTCGGCGAGCTCCCCGTTGAGCTGTTCGGGCGCCAGGCAGGCCTGCCACCGGGTCTCGCGTTCCTGTGAAGGGACCGCGCTACCCGAGGCAGTCCTGAGCGGTCAGGACCAGGGTCACACCGAGGACCATCCTCTTCGACACGAGGAAGACGTAGGACGCCTTGGGGTTGCCCGGCACGGTGGCGAAGGTGCCGTACAGCGCATTCTGCTTCAGGTTGGGGTAGGCGGCCTTCAACTGCGCGGGAGTGGCGCCTATGCCGATGCCCTGGGGCGTTTTGACGCCGCGGCCGGGCGCGGAGATCGTGACCACGCCCTGCTTCTTCGAAATGTACATCCCTGCCCGGTTGCCGCTGTACCGCCGCTCCCTCAGGTCATAAGTCGAGCACTTGGTGGGGACGTCGATGGTCTTGCGGACGATCCTCCCGGTCGCCCTGGCCCGCGCCTCCGTCATCCCGAGCTTGAGGTTGCCGTACCCGAACGGTCCCAGCGTCCTCTTCTGGGCGGTGGCGGCGGCGTTCGCCGCGGGCGCGACGCCTGCCATCATGACGCCTGCGGCCAGCGCAGTGACCAGCGCCGACCGGCCGATTCGTTGGGCTTTGGACTGTTTCACAGCACTTCCTCCGTGATCATGACTGCAAACTGTAGCCCGAACGCGGCAGGGGGTGCCGGTGATTGACGAGATCATCAGATGTCTTCGCGACCGTTGAGGTACGCGTCCCGTACCGCCGATGCTCTGGCCCGACGTGTCACTCCGTCGATCTGGCTTCAGAGACGGCGCACTCAGCGGGCCGAGCGACCGCTTCCGTTTCGTGCCGGGGGGACGGGTCGTGATCGAGGGCCTCGGCGAGATCCCGGCGCACTTCCACCGTACCGAGCGGGGCGTTTTCACCCTCCTCGCGCACGACCCGGAGCGGCCGCTGGTCAACACGGCCGAATGGGATGATCAACCGGCAGGCGATTTCCCGGGGCCGGGTGCGCCGATGACGATGGCCGAGATGGAGGACAGCGTCGAACGGGTCCTCGGAGTGCGCCTGCCCCTGACTCGCTTTCAGGCGCGCCGGGAAACGCCGTGTGAGCGGTGGGTCTCGTGTTCGTAAGCCTTCATCATTCGCCGGTGAATATCCGGTCCCGGCGACTGCCGGAAACTCGGCGGCCTGGCAAAAAGAGAACAATGTCGGCGTAGCAGGCTTTCATCTGGAACATCACGCCGGACATAAAATGCTGTCTGTAAGACCTGCGCCAACCGCATCAGACGCGGGACGGGGAGGCGGTTGTCCGATGGCGAAGCTACTTTTCGTGATGACCGGGACGGCGTACTGGACGCTCAAGGACGGCACGAGGCATGCGACGGGTTACTGGGCCGAGGAGTTCGCGGCCCCGTACAAGGCGCTCACCGACGCCGGCCACGAGATCGTCGTCGCCACGCCCGGCGGAGTGGTCCCGACCGTCGACATGATGAGCCTGCGCCCCGAAATGGCCGGTAGCGCCCAGATCGCTCTCGATCTGGAGGCGATCATCCGCTCCGCGGAGGAGATGCGGCGGCCGATCCGACTGGCGAACGCCCGGTTGGAGGACTACGACGCGGTCTACTTCCCCGGCGGCCACGGCCCCATGGAAGACCTGTGCGTCGACGCGGACGCCGGCCGGCTGCTGACCGAGGCGCTGGCCTCCGGCAAGCCCCTGGCCGTGGTCTGCCACGCCCCGGCGGCGATGCTGGCGACCAGGATCCGTGGCGTATCGCCCTTTGCCGGCTACCGGGTCACCGCGTTCACCAACGAGGAGGAGAACGCGGTCGGTCTCGGCCCCAGGGCCCGCTGGCTGCTGGAGGACGAGCTCATTGACCTGGGCGTCGACTTCACCAAGGGCGAGGCGTGGAAGCCGTACACGGTGGTCGACCGCAACCTGCTCACCGGCCAAAACCCGGCCTCGGCAGCCGTCCTGGCCGACCGGCTGCTCAAGGTCCTCTCGTAGTTAGATGGGCAGCATCCGCATCAGAGTGTTGCGCGGCCCTGCCAGGCGACCGGCTCCCGCCAGGCGGGTCATCCAACTGGAGGCGGTGACCATCCGCTGGGCGGCCGGGCGCCGCCGTGCGTCATAGGAGAGCAGCGCCTTCGCCACGTCGCCGGGGTGCGTACGCAGGCAGGTGGCGAGCTCGACCGCGTCGAGCAGGGCCTGGCAGGCGCCCTGCCCCAGTGCGGGCGTCATCGCGTGGGCCGCGTCTCCTATCAGCGCCACGTTCCCCGTGACGTAGGACCCCAGGGGTGGCGCCAGGTCGTAGACCTCGTGCCGCAGCACGGCGTCCGCCTCGGCGGCCGCGAGCACGCGCGGGATGGGGTCGTGCCAGCCGGCGAAGCGTGCGCGCAGGTCGTCGAGGCTCTCGCGAACCCCTTCCGGGGTGCGTACGGGCGCGTACCAGTTCGTCACCCCCGGAGCCTGCGGCGTCATCCCGAACATCTGCCCGCGCCCCCAGGTCTCGCCGTAGTCCTGCGGCTCGAAGCCCTTGATCACGCCGCGCCAGGCGACGATGCCCGCGTAGCGGGGACGGGTCACGGCGCCGAAGAACGCCTGGCGCACCGCGCTGCGCACCCCGTCGGCGCCTATCACCAGGTCGTAGTCGGCGCGTAGCGCGGCGGGATCGGTGATCTCCACGCCCGTGCTGATCGTCGCCGGGTCCACCCGCTGCACCAGCATCTCGATCAGCGAGACCCGCGACAGCATGCGGACCGGCGCCCCTCCGCGCCGTTCGATGCGCTCCAACGGCAGGTCGGCCAGGCGCCTGCCATCGGGGGTGCGGATCCGCGCGCGCCGGTAGGGGACGGTGCGCTCGCGCAGTTGCTCACCCAGCCCCAGACGGGCCAGGCCGGCCTGGGCGTCCGGGCGGAGGCCCAGCGCCGTGCCTTCGGCGACGACCTGAGGCCATCGCTCGAAGATCGAAACATCCCAGCCGATCGCGCGCAGTGCGATCGCGGTCGTCAGCCCGCCGACTCCGGCGCCGACGACGACAGCTCTTTTCATCTCAATCACCACACATGTGGTACCACAGCTATGGTGATTACACAAAGGCGGGAGGATGGGGGTCATGGTGGAGAACAGGGACCGCCGCGACCGGTTGCGCGACGCGGCTATCGAGGTGCTGGCGGGGGAGGGTGGCAGAGGGCTGACCCACCGGGCGCTGGACCGTGCTGCCGAGCTGCCGGAAGGCACGGCCAAGAACTACTTCCCGACCCGCGACAGCCTGCTCCAGGCCGCCGCCGAGCGTTGCGTCGAGCGTTACTGGAGCGAGCTGCAGCAGGCCGAGATCGACACCGTCGACCAGTTGCTCGCGTTGCTGCGCCTGATGATCGAGCGGGCGATGACGGTGAACCGGTCCCGGGTCCTGGCCTACATCGAGCTGCACGCCGAGGCCGCCAGGAACCCCCAGGTGCAGGAGACGCTGGCCCGGCTCTCCCGCGCCGACCTCGACCTGCACCTGGCCGCCCAGCAGGCCGCCGGCCTCCCGGTCACCCGTGAGAGCGCCGCCATGGTGACCCTGGCCGTCAACAGCGCCTTGACCTACCTGCTCACCCAGCCGCCCGACGTGCTCGCCTCCTACGGACTCGACGACCTCGACCAATTCCTGAGCCGCCTCCTCGCCTCCGCCTACCCCCGCCACCGAAGCTGACCGGCGTCCCCAGGGCTGGGCCGTGTCATCCTTTGGCCGGCTGCAGGGCGCCGGCGTGCGCGGCGGCGAGCGTGACGCGCACCGCCTGGTCGGCGGTGGTCTCGTCGACCGGTTCGGCGGTGATGAGCAGGCGCAGGTAGATCGGTGCGGCCAAGGTCTTCAACAGCTCGGCGGGGTCGGTGCCGCCGGGAAGTTCGCCGCGCTCGATGGCGCGCGTGACCACCGGTTCGGCTCTGGCGAGCCGGTCGTCGAACACGTGACGCCGGGCTGCGGCGATCTCCGGAAGATGGGCGGCCCCGGTGAACATGGCGGCGAGGATGGCCTGCCCGGTCGGGCTGGTGAACGCCTGGGCGAGCGAGCGCGCCAGCGCCCGCAGGTCGGTCTCGATCGCTCCGCTGTCGGGGACGGGGATGTCCAGCGCCATGTGCTCGGACAGGGCGTCGGTGAGCAGGCTCTCTCGATCTTTCCATCGCCGGTACACCGTCGTCTTGTGGACTCCGGCGCGCTGGGCGATGTTCTCGATGGTCAATGCGGCGTAGCCCTTGTCCACGAGCTCGGCGAGCGTGGCGGCGTGGACGGCGGCGCGTACTTTGGCGCCGCGGCCGACCGGCCTGGCGGTGGAAGGATCGGACTGCATTGCAACTCCAAGTTGCGATATTCGGAGGCTGCTGACAGGATGAATGTATCGCAACTCGAAGTTGCGATACATATCCCGTTGAGGTGATACATCATGCGCAACTCTCCCTCCAGGACTCTCCGTACCATCCCTGACCAGACCGGGCGCGTCGCCGTGGTGACCGGAGCCAACAGCGGCATCGGCTACGTGACCGCCCGCGAGCTGGCCCGTCGTGGCGCGTACGTCGTGCTGGCCTGCCGCGACCCCGAACGCGGCCGGGCCGCCCTCACCCGCATGCGGGGTGAGGTGCCCGGCGCTCACGTGGAGCTGCGCCGGGTGGACCTGGGCAGCCTGGCCTCCATCCGGGAGTTCGCCGCCGGTTGGGACCGCGGCCGGATCGATCTGCTGGTCAACAACGCCGGGGTGGCGATGGTGCCGTACGCGCTGACCATCGACGGGTTCGAGTCGCAGTTCGGCGTCAACCACCTGGGCACCTTCGCCCTGACCGGTCTGCTCCTGCCGCATCTGCTCGCCGCGCCCGATCCGCGGGTGGTCACCGTCAGCAGCGAGGGCCAGCGCTTCGCCCGCTTCGACCTGGCCAACCTCAACGCCGAACGCGGCTACCGGACGGCGTTCGCCTACGTGCAGTCCAAGCGGGCCAACCTCTACTTCGCGATGGAGCTGCAGCGCCGGGCCGACGCCGCCGGACGGCGGTTGCGCAGCATGGCGGTCGCCCCCGGGCTGACCCGCACCAACGTGCTCACCGGCGGCGCCAACAGCGGCAGGGGACGGCTGTATGCGGCCCTTGCCCGCCTGCTGGTGCGCGTGGCCTTCCGGCCCACCCCGGAAGGGGCGAAGACCTCCCTGTACGCGGCGACCGCGCCGGATTTGCCCGGCGGCAGCTACATCGTCCCCGACGGGCCGCTGCAACTGCGCGGAGAGCCCACCGGTCGCACTCGTGAGCGCGCCATCCGCGACACGGCCACGGCCGCACGCCTCTGGCAGTTGTCCGAACGCCTGACCGGCGTCACCTACGCTCTGTCCGCAGCCACCGTGGATAGGGTGCGGGGGTGAGCGCACCCCGAGCCTCCTGGCGTAACACCACCCATGACTGGGCGGCCGACGTCGACCTCGGTCACCTCTCCCACATCCGGGAGAACCCGGACGAGTTCGCCCCCGGCGGCGTCCGGCACCTGATCCTCGAAGTCCTCGCCTACCCGGCCGACGAGATGGCGAGCACGGGCGCCGGACGCTGCACCGTCACCCTCCACGCCGACGGCTCGGTGTCCGTGGCCGACGAGGGGCGAGGCACCGACACCCGCTTCGACGAGCAGGGGCGGCCGGTGAAGAAGCCCGTCATGGCGTCCAAGGACCTGCGCTTCTTCGACGACCCGGGCGCGGAGGTGCTTGCCGACGGGCATCCGCGCCGCGGCATGTCCGTCGTCGCCGCGCTCAGCGAGTGGCTCGTCCACACCAACCGCCGCCTGAACGGGTCCTGGACCCAGCGGTACGAGCACGGCGTCCCCGTCACCGGCCTGGAGCCCATCGCAGGCGACGGCACCACGGGGACGACCGTGCACTTTCTTCCCGGCGCGCACCTGCCCCCGCTCGCCGATGACCTGTGCCGCTCTGCGAGCGCGTGGCCTGGCCCGACCGTGATCGTCGACGACCTGCGTGGTGGCTGACTGATCGGAGCCTGTGTCAAGATCAACCCGCGCCCGGTCGACCTGGGTGAAGGCCCTTTACGGGCTCGTCGTCAGCGCCGGGTTCGTTTCGACGACGCCGTCCAGCACCTGATCGATGCGCTCCATGAGGTCGGCGTCGAGCCGGACCTCGGCCGCTTCGACGTTCTCCCGCACCTGCTCGGGCCGCGATGCCCCGATGATCGCCGAGGTCACGTTCGGGCGTTGCAACACCCAGGCCAGCGCGAGCTGTCCCAGCGACAGTCCGGCCTCGTCGGCCAGGGGACGCAGCCGCTGCACCCGTTCCAGCACGTCCTCGCGCAGGAAGGGCTGGATGAAACTGCCCGCACCGTTCAGGTCCGCGCCGCGCGACCCGGCAGGGGCGGGCTGCCCCGGCCGATACTTACCCGTCAGTACGCCCTGTGCGACAGGGGACCAGGCGAGCTGGCCGACCCCTTCCCGCTCGCACGCCGGCACGACCTCGGCCTCGATCACCCGCCACAACGCGCTGTACTGCGCCTCGTTGGAGACCAACGGCACGTGCAGCTCCCGGGCGAGCGCGGCGCCCCTCGTGATCTGCTCGGCCGTCCATTCGGAGACGCCGACATAGAGCACATGGCCTTGCCTGACCAGATCGGCGAACGCCATCATGGTCTCCTCCAGCGGCACCGTCCGGTCGAATCGATGCGCCTGGTACACATCGAGATAGTCGGTGCCCAGCCGCCGCAGTGACGCACGTGCCGACTCCATGACGTGCTTGCGGCCCAGACCTTTGTCATTGGGCCCGCCCGGCCCGGTGGGCCAGAACACCTTCGTGGATATCTCCAGGCTTTCCCGCCGCTGTCCTTTCAGTGCGCGGCCGAGCACCGACTCGGCTGCGGTGTTCGCGTACGCGTCCGCGGTGATGAATGTGGTGATGCCCGCGTCCAGCGCCGCCGTGACGCACGCTCGCGCACGTTCTTCCTGGTCCGGGGCATCGTACGCGAGCCAGTGGCCGTAGGAGATCGCGCTGACGGACAGGCCGCTACGGCCGAGACGACGAAATTCCATGCATTTAAGGTAGCGCTTCATTTTGACCACTCGGGCCTTTATTCAGGCGATTTGACAAATTAATTAAAGGCGCTCTCAGGGTAAATTGAGAGAGCAGGTGAAGGTGAATTTGTCAAATGTTGCGCAGGTCGCTCGTCGGGGGCTTGCGTGCGAGGTTCCGGGATCATGAGAAGGTTGTCCGGCCGGGGACGGCGGTCACCGTGTGGCCGGTACGGTGACCGGCTCGGCCCAGGGCTGGGCGTTGCCGATGCATTGTGCGGGCCCGCGCCGAACGGCAGGTACGCCTTGCGCGGGATGTGGTGGGGCGCGGCCGGGGTCGAAGCGGTCGTGTAAGAAGCACCGGATCACATAAGGACTGAGCAGGATGTCCGTGCCGGGCGCGTGCGTTTAGGCCGCCAGAGCCCTCCTCCGGTTCGTCATCGATGGCGGGCGCGGTCATGCGGCACGGACTGGGACGGAGCTTCCACCCGTGTCGCGAGAGCCTTTGTCCGGTACGTCATCGAGTTCCCGCCGAGAGCGGGCGCGGTCATGCGGCACGGACTGGAGGGACGGAGCCCCCACCCGTGTAGCGGGTGCTATTTCCCGTGTGGCGCCTGCCTGTCGAGACGTTCGAGACCTTCGGATGAGAGGAAAGAATGACGATTCTCGTGACCGGCGCCACCGGCACGGTCGGCCGCCAGATCGTGGCGCAGCTCGTCGCGCGTGGCGAGCGGGTCCGGGCCCTGACCAGGAACCCGGCGGCGGCGCGGCTGTCCGGGTCCGTGGAGGTGGCCTACGGCGACCTGACCGCGCCGCAGTCCCTGGGCCCCGCGCTGGAAGGCGTGACCGGGCTGCACCTGATCACCGTCGCCGGTGATGACCAGGCGGCGCTCCAGACCGGGCCCGAGCTCGTCGAGCTGGCCGCGAAGGCGGGCGTGACCCGGGTCAGCGTGCTGAGCAGCTGGGACGAGTGCTCGGTCGAGGAGGCGCTGCGGGCCGGGGATCTCGGCTGGACGCAGTTGCGCTGCGTGGAGTTCATGACCAACGCGCTCGAATGGGCCGAATCGATCCGCGAGGAGGGTGTGGTCCGGGTCTTCGGCAACCATCCAGGGGCCGTGGTGCACGAGGCCGACATCGCCGCCGTCGCGGTGGCGGCGCTGGTCGAGGAGGGGCACGTCGGGCAGTCGTACCTGCTCACCGGGCCGGAGGCGCTGACCCCGGAGCGGCGGGTCCGCGTGATCGGCGAGGCCGTCGGGCGGGAGATCCGGTTCGAGGAGCTGAGCGAGGCGCAGTACCGGGCGTCGATGGAGGCGTGGGGGGCGGGGGAGGAGCTGATCGAGTTCGCGGTCCGGCTCGGCGCCAACCCGCCGGACGCCGCCTCGGTCGTGCTACCCACCGTCGAGCAGGTGACCGGCCGTCCCGGGCGCACGTTCGCCCAGTGGGCCTCGGGCCACGCCACCACCTTCCGCCCTTAGCCCATAAACCGGAGAAATATCATGACAATTCACCCTTTTCGTATTGAAGTCCCCCAGCAGGACCTGGACGACCTCCGTACCCGCCTGGCCATGACCCGCTGGCAGGACCAGCTCCCCGGCACCGGATGGGAGCGCGGCGTCCCCCTCGACTACCTCAAGAACCTGGCCGAATACTGGCGCACCGGCTACGACTGGCGCGCCCACGAGGCCAGGCTCAACGAGATCCCCCAGTTCACCGTCACGATCGACGGGCAGAACATCCACTTCGCCCACATCCGCTCCGAGAACCCGTCCGCCCTGCCGCTCATGCTCCTGCACGGCTGGCCGGGCACGTTCGTGATGTTCCTGGACGTCATCGAGCCCCTTTCGCGGGCCTTCCACCTGGTCATCCCCTCCCTGCCGGGCTTCGGCTTCTCCACCCCGCTGTCCGGACCCGGCTGGGATCCCGCCCGCGCCGCCAGGGCCTTCACGCAGCTGATGGCGCTGCTCGGCTATGACAGGTACGGGGTGCAGGGCGGGGACAGCGGCTCCTTCATCGCGCCGGAGATGGGCAAACACGCCCCCGACCACGTCGTCGGCGTCCACCTCAACGCCGCCATCACCTTTCCCGTCGGTCAGGAGGGGGAGATGGACGGGCTGACGGAGGAGGAGCGGCGGCGCTGGGACACGATGCAGAACTTCAACGACGGCTATCTCCAGACCCAGTCGAAACGGCCGCAGACGGTCTCGTACGGGCTGCACGACTCACCGGTGGGGCAGCTGGCGTGGATCATGGAGAAGTTCAAGGAGCTGACGGACCCGGTGGAGGGGTTGCCCGAGGACTCGCTCGACCGCGACCTCATGCTGACCAACGTCACCGTCTACTGGCTGACCGGCACTGCGGGGTCGTCAGCGCAGTTCTATTACGAGAGCATGGGCGCGGCCGACTGGACCGAAGCCGGCGCAGACGACTGGGCCGCCACCTCAAACGGCGAGTCCGTCTCGAACGGCACTTCCGAAGACTGGGCCGGCGCTCCCGATGCGAATGCTCCCGACTCGGGTGGTGCCTCCGATCTGGGTGGTGCCGGTGAGCGGAGTGGCGCGTCCGGCTCGGGTGCGTCGGGCTCGGGTGGTGTGGGCGACTGGGGTGGTGCGGGGGACTGGGCTGCGGCGGTGCGGGGCACCGTGCCGACGGGCGTGCTCGTGTCCAAGCCCTGCGACGTCACCATCCGCCCCTGGGCTGAACGCGACCACAACATCGTGCACTGGGCCGAATACGACAAGGGCGGCCATTTCTTCGCCACCGAGCAGCCGGGCCTCTTCGCCGACGACGTCACCGCGTTCTTCGCGAAGCTCCGCTGACTCCGCCCGGGTGACGGCGGCGGGTGCCCGGTAACGGCAACCCGGTGACATGGGTGACGCTGCCCAGGCGGCGACCGTCGCTGTCGCCGCAGCCACCGGACCCAGCCGCTGGGCTCAACCGCCGGCCCCGACCATTGGACGCCGCGCCTTGGCGCGATCGCTAGGTCCAATCGCTGGGCCCGGGCGTTTGGACTCAACCGCTCGGGCTCTGTGCCTACGGCTGTCACGGTGGCCAGCGCACCTCGGGGCTGGGGTGATAGCGGCATGTGGCGCCGGTGGAGAGCGAGGATCTCAGGTGGGCGGCCAGTTCCGGGTGGCGCTGGTCGAGCTGGCGCAGTGTGTTGCGGATCCGGTTGGTGACGGCCTTGCGGGCGCGTTCGGCCTCGTCGCCGAGCCGGCGCGGGCGGCCGCCCAGCCCGGCGGCCGTGCGTAGTTCGTTCAGCAGCGCCGTGCGCTCGGCGTCGAGCTCGGCCGCCCGGCGGTCGTCGCCCAGCCCGGCCGCCCGGTCGATCTCGTCGTCGAGCAGTTCCAGCCGCCTCCGGTAGCGGGTCCTGGCCTCCTCGTCCAGTACGTCGTCACCGCCCATGCTGCGGGCGGCGAGCACGACCTCGCCGCCGGCCGGGTTCAGCAGCTCGACCGCCGAGACGTCGCTTCCAGGGTGGTCGAGCAGGACGCGCAGGTCGGCCAGGCCCTTGGAATCGGGCAGGCGCACGGTACGGCCGGCGAAGGTCAGGGTCCAGACCCCGCTGTCGAGGCGGAAGGCGTTGGCTGCGGGGCGGGGCAGGTGTACCAGCATGCCGAGGGCGGTGGCGTCCCGCTCGACCTGCGCGATCAGCGTGGAGGCGTCGTCGCCGCGCGCCTGCAGCGCCTCGGCCAGGCGGGCGCGGGACTCGATCGACCAGGGGCGGGCGCCCAGCAGGTCGGCCGCGCGACAGGCGGCGGTGAACCCTTCGACGGCCTCGTCCCAGCGTCCCTGGGCGGCGTCGAGCACCGCCGCCCAGTGCGCGAACGGCCCCTCGACGGCGACCGTGGCCGTCACGCCCCATTGGCCGACGTACGGGGTGATCGCGGTCCGCGCGCGCTCGCAGAGCACCGGATCCTTGGACAGGGCGGCCGCCTGCGCCTGGAGCCTCAGCCACAGCGGCGCCATCCACCGCAGGTACTGCTCGCCCGGCGTCACGACCTCCGTCAGGTGGCGCGCCGCACCCTCGTCGCCGCGCTGCACTGCCGTCGCGGCGCGGTAGAGCGGGAAGTGATGGCTGCCCGCGAGCTCCATCTCCGCGAGCACGCCGTCGGCCGCGTCGAAGCGGCCCCTGAGCGTCGCGGCCGACCACCGCTGCATCCAGCGCAGTTCGCGTCGGCCGATGCCTGGTTGCTCGCCCAGCTCGTAGGCGGCGTCGATGTGCGTCGCCGCCTCGTCGAAGCGTCCGGCGAGCGTGGCGAACATGGCCCTGAGGACCGTGGCCTCGTGCTGGAACAGCGCCAGCTCGGCCCTTTCGGCGCGCGTGGCGAATGCCTGCAGCTCGGGCAGGCACCGTGGATCACCCATCTCCAGCAGCGCCCCGACGCGCCAGGACCTCGCGGTCAGCTCCAACCGTGGATCCCGGCTTCGCCGCGCAACGGCCGACAGCTCCTCGGTGACGGCCATTCGCTCGGCCGCGCTGCCCGGCCCCCAAATGGCCCCAAGTCTGGTCAGCAGGCTGAAGCCGAGCGTCTCGTCATCCTCCCCCTGCCTGGCCAGCTCCGCCGCGACCTCGCTCAACTCCCGGGCGGCAACATCCAACCGTCCTCGGCCGTAGCCGGCGGTGTCGGATGTGGTGTTACCCCTGTAAAGGGCGTCGCCTCCGGGCTGGGCGTCGCCTCCGGGCTGGGCGTCGCCTCCGGGCTGGGCGTCGCCTCCGGGCTGGGCGTCGCCTCCGGGCTGGGCGTCGCCTCCGGGCTGGGCGTCG
>NZ_JBFAWA010000029.1:61551-174594 GCF_040680035.1 Nonomuraea sp. NPDC052116
GTCGCCTCCGAGCTGGGCGTCGCCTCCGAGCTGGGCATCGTCCTCGTGCAGGTGGTCGATCTCGCGCGGGGCGTTGCGTTCGTGCAGAGCACTGCGGTCCCGTGTGGTGCCGTGCTGACTTGCGGTGTCGGCTGTCTCGTGGGAGGTGTCGGTGGTCGTGTGCGCGATGCCACCGCGCCGGTTGTCCGTGATGTCGCGCGAGCCTGCGGTGTTGCGCCCGCCCGTGGTGTCGCCGTGATGGCGTCTCTTGGCGGTGCCCACACGGGTGGTGTGGTCCTGGCGGGTGGTTTCGCTTTCGCGTGTGGTGTCGCTCGTCTCGGAGGAGACGTAGGCGGACATCTGCGCGATGTCGTCGCGTCGGCGTGTCGTTGGGGTGTGGTTGCGTGCCGGGCCCATTGCGCTTGCTGGGCTGGGCCTGCCCTGATCCGGCGCGCTCTGAGCCCCGGGTCGCCCGTATGCGGATTCGCCCCGTACGGGGACGGCGATCTTGTGGGCCGGCGTGTTGGCAGTGGGGGTGGGTGGGGGGACCAGGCGGTGGTGGGTCTCGTGGACGAAGTCGGTCCAGCGGCCGTGGTCGGTGTGGCCGAGGTCGTGCAGCTTCAGGGCGGCCAGGGCCAGCAGGTCGGGGTCTTCGAGGCGACGGACGATGGCGACGGCGGCCTCCAGCGTGCGGGCGCCGGTGGCGGTGTCGCCCACCCGGTGCTGCGCCACGCCGAGGTCCAGGCCGATTGTGGCCCATTTGCGAACCTCCCCTGCGGGGGTCAGCTCCAGGGCCCGCCTGTAGTGGCTGACTGCTTCCTCGTTCGCCATCCGTGCCTCGGCGTCCCTGGCCGCCGTGAGGAGGAGGGCGGGGGCTTCGGGTGTGGCGGCGAGGTACGCGTGGTGGGCGCGGATCGCGGGTGCTGCCGGGTCGAGGGCGCGGAGGGCGGCCGCGTGACGGGCACGGACTTCGTGCTCGTTCAGCTCGGCGTAGAGGGTCTCGCGTACGAGGTCGTGGATGAAGGCATGGTGGCCGGAGCCCAGACAGGTGATGAGCTTGGCCGACACGGCCTGGTCGAGGGCCCGCCGCACCGAGAGCTCGGTCGCCAGGAGCGACTGCCCGGCCGGAGAGGCGCCGCGAGCGGGGGAGGAACCGGATCCTCGGCAGGGCGGGGGCCCGTCAGGTCGAGAGTCGTCGGGTGAGGGGCCGTCGGGTGCGGGCCCGTCAGATAGGGGCTGGTCAGGTGGAGGCTGGTCAAGCGAGGGCTCGTTGGGCGCGGGCCTGCCCAGCGAGGGCTCGTTGGGTGAGGGGCCGTCGGGCGCAGGCTCGGTCGGTGCGGGCTCGTCATGCGGAGGGGCGGCGGGAGAGAAGTCATCGGGCGCGGCCCCGTCGGATGAGGAGCGGTCGAGACAGGTGCCGTTGCATGAGATGCCGTGGAACGAGGTCCCGTGGGAGGTGCCGTGGGATGAGAGGCCGTCGCATGAGGTGGCGTGGGGTGTAGGGCCGTGGGGTGCAGGGCCGTGGGGTGGAGAGGGGGCGAGCGGGGGAGTGAGGGCGGTGTGGAGGGTGGGTTCGGTGAAGTCGCGGCCCAGGACCGCCGCCATGCGCAGCACCTCGAGCACCCCCTCCGGCAGCCGCGACAACCGCCGGCGCACGGCCGCCCCCACCCCCGGTGGGATCGTCGCGAGCGAGGTCCCGCCCTGCCACAGGCGGGCGGTCTGCTCCACGAAGAACGGGTTGCCGCCCGTGCGACGGTGAATCTCCGTCACCAGCTCCTCGCCGGCGTCCACGCCCGTGGTGTGGGCCACCAGCCGGCCCACCTCCTCCCGGTCCAGCCCCGTCAGCGTCAGGACGGTGGCCTTGGCCTCCAGGGGCAGGCTCAGCGGCCCGTCGACCTCGGCGTCACGATAGGTGCCGATCACCAGCAGCCGCTCGAACCAGGCGTGCCGCACCACGAACTCCAGCAGCCGCAGCGAGGCCGCGTCCGCCCAATGGAGGTCTTCGAGCACGACCACCACCGGCCGCTCGCGGGAGGCGTCCACCAGCAGGCCGGTCACCGCGTCGTACAGCTCGAACCCGTCGGAGCCGGCCAGGCCCAGAAAAGGGCTCTGCAGCGTCGCCCCTGGCGTGAGGCGGCGGACCACCTGGACCCACGGCCAGTAGCCCGGTGCGCCCTCGCCCTCCCAGCAGGCACCGCCGAGCAGCCGGGCGCCCGCGCGCACGGCCTCCGCCGCCGCGCCCGCCACCAGGGCGCTCTTGCCGATGCCCGCCTCGCCGGTGACGAGCACCAGCGCGCCGTGGCTGACGAGCGTGCGCTCGACCTCGCCGCGGAGCACGGCTGCGGGTCGCTCCCTCCCGATGAGCATCGCCATGCGGGCACCCTACGCGGCCGGGCCGACAATTCAGGGCCCCGGAAAGATGAAACTTTCAGCCCGAACCCGCAGGTCGGCGGCGACCGCCCCGTCCCCGGTTTGACGTGGCCCCGTGCCCGTGCGATCAAAGCAGGCGCGGTTCAGTCTCGCTGGGAAAGCGCTTACCGAAAGGGAGGGCGACCTTGACATTCCGATCCCGTTCCACTGTGGTGGCCACAGCGATGGCCGCCGGACTGCTGGCCGCCGTCACCGCGGCGCCACCCGCGCAGGCCGCCCCGACCGACGGCAGCGGCCCCTGGCCCTCGGACACCGGCAGCGTGCACCTCACCTCGACCCGCAACGCCGGCACGTTCTTCGACGGCGGCATGAAGCGCTACTACGGCATCGGCGACGGCGGCCAGGGCGAGAGCCAGGACCCGATGTTCGTCGTGGCCAACGGCGGCACCATCCAGAACGTCATCATCGACGCCCCGGCCGGCGACGGCATCCATTGCGAAGGTTCGTGCACCATCCGCAACGTGTGGTGGAACGACGTGGGCGAGGACGCCGCGACGTTCAAGTCGTCCAGCTCGTCGGCGACCTACCTGGTGGACGGCGGCGGCGCCAAGTCCGCCTCCGACAAGGTGTTCCAGCACAACGGCGCCGGCACGCTGACCATCAGGAACTTCCAGGTGCACGGCTCGGGCAAGCTCTACCGCGCCTGCGGCAACTGCTCCACCTCCTACCGGCGGAACGTGGTCATGGACGGCGTCACCGTCCGCACCACCAAGGTTCTGGCCGGGATCAACACGAACTGGGGCGACACGGCCAGGTTCAGCCGGATCACCGTGTACGGCAGCGCCACCATCTGCGAGAAGTACCGGGGCGTCCCCAAGGGCCAGGAGCCGGTGAAAATCGGATCCGGGGCCGACGGCGTGAACTGCATCTACTCTTCATCCGACATCACCTACCGGTGAGCCCTCGAATGTTAGCGCTACCACAACCAGAGAGGCCCGAATGAAACGACTGGCCGTCCTGCCCCTCCTCCTGATCATCACGTTCTTCTTACCCATCCAGAACGCCCTCGCCGACACGAACGTGGCCGGCACCGCGACCCCGTCCGCCTCCTACACCTCCTCGTGGGAGAGCGTGGCGGCCATCAACGACGGCATCGACCCGCCCAGCTCGAACGACACCGTCAACCGCCGCTGGGGCACCTGGCCCAACACCGGCACCCAGTGGGCCGAGCTCACCTGGAGCTCGACCCAGAACCTCAAGGGCGCCGACGTGTACTTCTTCGACGACGGCGGCGGCGTCCGCGTCCCCGCCTCCTGGAAGCTCCAGTACTGGAACGGCAGCGCCTACGTCGACATCTCCGCCTCGTACCCGATCGCGGTCAACGCCTACAACAAGGTGACCTTCACGCAGGTCAGCACCACGCGCCTGCGCGTCCAGCTGCAGAGCGGCGCGGGCTCGGTCGGCCTGCTGGAGGTCAAGGCGTGGGCCCCCGACTCCGGCGGCGGCACCTCGAACTGGAACCCGCCCGCCAACCTGGTCACCCCGCTCAACGAGGTCTGGCAGCACGTCGAGAGCACGTACCCCAACCTGTACGGGTTCCGCAACTACGGCTGGGACCAGATCATGGCCAACGGCGGCTCGATCAACTACTGCGTACGCTGGGACACCACCGCCACGGTGACCGCGGCGCAGCGTGACCAGATCCACGCGGTGCTGGCCCGCCAGTTCAAGAAGTGGATGGACGTCATGGCCGGCCACAACGGCTGGCCCTACGCGAACGTGCCGGTCAAGGTCGTGGGCTGGGCCGTACGGGACCGGGCGCAGCTGCAGTGGAGCGACAACTCCGTGGACATCTACGTCAACAACATCCGCGAGAACGCGCCCCAGTGCTCCGAGCCCTGCGGCCGGTTCTTCAACCAGAGCGGCCAGTACCCCAACTGCCCCGGCGGCGCCTCGCACCACTACGACATGTCGCTCTGGCTGACCGCCGGGTTCGGCGGGGGAGCAGGGGGCGACTGGGGGCAGCGGATCGGCAGCGAGTACTACATGTCGAACCTCAACGCCGACAACATCCACATCCTGCTGCATGAGATGGGCCACTCGTTCGGCCTGGACGACTTCTACGACTGGACTCCGACGGGCCAGTGCTGCTTCCTGATGAAGGCGGGCAGCGCGGCGCAGATCACGGAGTTCGACAAGTGGATGTTCCGGGACTGGTGGCGGCACCTGAAGAGCCGCTACGGCCTCTGACGAAAGACGAACGACGAAAGGGGGAGGGCGGCGGGGTCTCCGCCGCCCTCCTTCGTGCTATCCGACGGTGAGCTTGTAGTCACGCGTGACGGGGGCGCTCAGCTTGTCGTAGTCCCTGAGCTGGACGGTGAACTCGTACGACCCGGCCTTGGCGGGCTTGCCGGTGACGGCTCCGGTGAACCTGTCGAGGGTGAGCCCTTCCGGCAGCGAGCCGCCGGTGATCTGCCAGTCGTAGAACGGGACGCCGCCCTTGGCGGCGAGCTTGTGCTGGTAGGCGGCGCCGACCGTGGCGGCGGGCACGGTGGCGGTCTCGATCGAGGGCTTGAGGAACGGGGTCAGCTTGCGGTTGAGCTTCCAGCCGGCGTTCTCCGCGATCAGCAGCGACAGCTTGGTCAGCTCCCACCTGCGGGTCGGGAAGACGTGCCGCCAGCCGCCGCTCTGCCCGCTGATCCGGTCCCAGTACGGGTCGTCGCCGGGCACGTGGTAGCTGGTGTCGAGCGGTACGGGGTAGCCCTGGTAGTCGATGACCTCCTGGTCGTCCTTGCCCTTGGAGGCCACGTAGTCGGCCATGCCCTGCCAGTCGCTGTGGAAGGCGACCGCGTGACCGTACTCGTGCATGACCAGGCCCTCGATGTCGATCACCTGGCCGAGGTCGGTCTTCCACCAGTCCTCGTCCTTGAGCGAGGTGAACAGCTTCATCAGCTGCTCGTCGTACTCGAGGATCATGCTGGTCGAGCGGTGGTAGGGGGTGGGCTTGCCGTTCTGGGTGTGGAACTTGCCGTTGATGGTGGGGTAACCGGTCGAGTACGGGGTCTGGATGCCGCGGAAGAAGACGTACATGCCGTTGTACGGCTTGGCGTTGGAGACCTCGACCTCGTTCTGCCAGTCATCGCCCGGCAGCCGGTTCACCTCGTCGCCCGCCGGGACCGTGTCGAACGGCTGCAGGTCGAAGAACGCGAACCAGTTCCGCACCGCGGCCTCGGCGGCCTTGCGGACGCCGGGGTCCTTGAAGTAGCCGGTGATGTCGTCGTAGCGGTAGTCGAAGTCGATGGGGATCGTCGGCTTGAGCGGGGTCTTCTCGTCCTGCTGCACCCGGATCGGCATGGTCTGGGTGCCGGTGGCGCCGCTCGCGTCCGTGGTCTTCATGATCCACTGGTGCTGCTCGTCCTGGCCGCCGCTCTGCTTGGAGTGGATGGCCAGCCGTACGACCTCGCGGTCGGCGGGGCCGGTGAGCGTGAAGGACTTGGTCGCCCCGGCGGCCGTCAGCTCGCTCGGCATGTTGAACATCAGCCGGGACGTGCCCTTGGCCTGCAGATCCACCTTCAGCGGATACTGGATGCCGGGAACCTTCGGCGCGCGCACGGTCAGCTCGATGTAGGGGTTGGCGAGGTAACCCTGCCAGTCCACGAGCTGGACGCCGTAGTCGTTGACCTTGCGGTAGAAGATGTCGAACACGTCCAGCGCGGGAGCGGGCTGACGTGCGGCGAGGCTGGGAGAGGGGACCGACAGCGCGCCGGCCAGGGCAGCCAGCGCGCTGAAGATGGCGATCTTCCGCATTGAACCCTTCTAGGTGTAGGCCTTCACTTCGAGCAGTCCCACCGAGGCTTGGCCGCTCTGCAGGACCACGCGTAGTCGTGTGGTGCTGATCGGGTTGAACGTGACCTTGTTGTAGGCGTTGATGGCGATCGGGTACGTGCCGGGGACGTCGACGTAGGCGCTGCCGTTCCAGTACTGGAGCTTCCAGGAGGCGGGCAGGCGCACGCCGTCGGCGTCGTCGAAGAAGTAGACGTCGGCGGACTTGAGGGTCTGGGCGGACGGCCAGGTGAGCTCGGCCCACTGGCTGCCGGTGTTGGGCCAGGTGCCCCAGCGGCGGTTGACGGTGTCGTTCGAGCTGGGCGGGTCGATGCCGTCGTTGATGGCCGCCACGCTCTCCCACGGAGAGGTGTACGACGCCGACGGGGTCGCGCTGCCGGCCACGTTGGTGGAGGTGCCGCCGCCGGTGCCGACCGTCAGCTGGAAGGTCCTGGTCTGCGGCGTGCTGAGCTTGTCGTAGTCACGCAGCTGGACGGTGAAGCCGGCCGTCCCCGCCGTGGTGGGGGTGCCGCTGATCGCGCCGGTGAACCGGTCGAGCGTGAGCCCCGCGGGAAGGGAGCCGCCGGTGACCTGCCAGTCGTAGAACGGCACGCCGCCCTTGGCCTGAAGGGTCTGGCTGTAGGCCGTGCCCGGCGTGGCCGACGGCAGGGAGGTGGTGACGATGGACGGCGGCAGGAACGGGGTGAGGTTGCGGTTGAGCTTCCACCCGGCGTTCTCCGCGACCAGCAGCGCCAGCTTGGTCAGCATCCACCGGCGGGTGGGGAACATGTGGGTCCAGCCGCCGTTCTGGCCGCTGAGCCGGTCCCAGTACTTCTGGTCGCCGGGGATGTGGTAGCTGCTGTCCAGGGGGACGGGGTAGCCCTCGTAGGCGACGACATCGGGGTCATTGCCCCCGGAAGCCACGTAGGAGCGCATCCCGGCCCAGTCGCTGTGATAGGCGACGGCGTGGCCGTACTCGTGCATGACCAGGCCGTGCACGTCGAGCACCGAGCCCGCGATCTCCGTCTTGTACCAGTCCTCGTCGGCCAGGGAGGTGAACAGCTGCTTGCCGGCCTCGTCGTACTCGAAGATCATCGCGGTCGAGCGGTGCAGCGGGCCCGCGAGCTGCTGGCCGCCCCGGGTGCTGTACTTGCCGTTGGCGGCGGGGTAGCCGGTCGAGTACGGGGTCTGGATGCCGCGGAAGAACACGTACATGCCGTTGTAGGCGGCGTTGTTGGTGACGTTGATGGTGTTCTGCCAGTCGTTGCCCGGCAGGTGGTTGTTCTCCGCCCCGGACGCCACGGTGTCGAACGGCTGCATGTCGAAGAACCTGAACCAGTCCTTCACCGCCTCCTCGGCGGCGTTCCGGAAGTTCGGCTCGTTGAAGTAGCCGGTGATGTTGTCGTAGCGGTAGTCGAAGTTGATGGGCAGGCTGGGCTGCAGCGCGGTCTTCTCGTCCTGCTGCACCCGGATCGGCATCTGCTGCAGGGTCGTCGTGCCGGACCCGTCCCGGATGTTCAGCTTGAGCGTGTAACTTTCATCCTGGCCGGGGCCCCGCTTGGAGTGGATCGCGAGACGGAACACCTTCTGGTCACTCGCGCTCGCGAACGTCAGCGTCTTGGTGGCGCCGGTGGCGGTGAGCTGGCTGGGCAGGTCCATCATGAGCCTGGAGGTGCCCTCGGCCTTGAGGTCGATCGTGACGGGGTACTGGACGCCGGTCGGGGGTTTGACGGTGAGCTCGACGTACGGGTTGGCCAGGTAGCCCTGCCAGTCGACGAGCTTGACGCCGTAGTCGTTGACGGTCCTGCCGAACATGTCGACGACCGTCGCGGTCGGCGCGGCGGCGTGCGCGGGCTGCGACACGCCGGTGAGTAAGGAGGCGAGTACGACTGCCGCCACGGTGATTCGCCTGGCGCCCCTGGCGGCTTTCGGGGCGCTGCGGCATCCTCGGTCCATCCGGACTCCTTTAAGGATGGGAATAGGTTTTCCCTGGCGCACAGTAAGGTGTTACACAGCACCGGTCAACCCCATCCGCCGCCCTTGCAGCGCCTTGCAGCGCCCCCCGCTACGGGGCGGCGCGGCGGGTGGACTCGCGCAGGACCAGGCTGGCCGGGACGATCGTGACGCCGCCGGTGGCGGGCTTGCCCGCGATGACGTCCAGCAGGTGCCGGGCCGCCATCCGGCCGATCTCCCCCAGGTTCATGTCCACGGTCGTCAGCGGCGGCCGGCACCCCAGCGCCATCGGCTCCCAGTTGTCGAACCCGACCAGCGCCACGTCCTCGGGAACCCGCCGCCCCCGCTCGCGCAGCGTCTCGGCGACCCCGCGGGCGATCTGGTCGCTCCCGCAGAAGATGGCGTCCACGTCGGGCGCGGCGTGCAGCAGCACGTCGGCCCCCTGCCGCCCCCATTCCTCGCTCCACTGCCCGTACAGGATCTCGCCCGCCGGTGACAGCCCGGCCGAGGCGAGGGCGGTGGTCAGGCCCTGGGCGCGCCGCCGCGCGGCCTGGAAGCGCTGCGGCCCGGTGACGTGGCCGATGCGGGTGCGGCCCGTCGCCATGAGGTGGCGGGCGGCCAGCGCCCCGCCGCCCTCGTCGTCCGGGATGATCGACACGTCCGAGTCGTCGGTCGACTGCGTCATCGCGTACACGACGGGAACGGGCAGGTCATGGCCGATGCCGGCACGCGGCTCGGTGCGCCGCCCCGTGACGATGATGCCCTCGACGCGCCTGGCCAGCAGGCGCTCGACGTAGTGCCGCTCCCTGATCGGGTCGTCGCGCGTGTCGCACATGAACACCGAGATCTGCCCGGCGCCGAGCGCGTCCTCGGCGCCCAGCATCACCGGGATGCTGAAGCGGCCGAAGCTGTCGCCCGTGACCAGGCCCACCGTGTACGTGCGGCCCGCCAGCAGTCCCTGGGCCAGCGGATTGGGCCGGAAGCCGAGCCGTTCGGCGGCGGCGAGCACCCGGTCGCGGGTCTCGTCGCGCATCCGGCCGCGGCCGTTGAGCGCCTTGGACGCGGTGCCGATCGACACGTCGGCCGCGGCCGCGACGTCCCTGATCGTGATGGTCTTCGCCGTCCCATCCGAAGGACTGATCAACCGAGTCCCCTTTCGCGCACAAGCATCTGCTCTTGACCTGTGATGTATCACACCTTACCCTCCGTTTGAGAAAACCTATTCCCAAGGTTTTCTCAGCGAGGCCCCGAGTTGAGGTTGAGGAGCTTGATGCACCAGAGTCCTGTCGTTCCGTCCAGTCGGGCACTGTGGCGGCCGATCGGCATCAATGACGTCGTCATCACCGGCGGCCCGTTCGCCCGATGGCAGCGGATCAATCATGAGGACAGCATCCCGCTGGGCCTGGAGCAGATGGAGCGTTCGGGCGTGCTGCCCAACCTCCGCCGCGCCGGAGGTGAGGGCGAAGGGCCCTTCCAGGGCTACCGCTTCCAGGACTCCGACCTCTACAAGCAGTTGGAGGCGATCGCGTGGGAGTACGTCCGCGCCCCTGAGCCAGGGTACGCCGAGTTCGCCGACCAGGCCGCGGCCGTGCTGAAGAAGGCCCAGCGGGACAACGGCTACCTCAACTCGCACTACCAGGTCGTCAAGCCGGACAAGATCTACGCCGAGCTCGAGTACAGCCACGAGATGTACTGCGCCGGCCACCTGTTCCAGGCGGCGGTGGCCGCCGCCCGCGCCGGGATCGGCGAGGGGGTGGTCGAGGTCGCCAGGCGCTTCGCCGACCACCTGGTGGAGGAGTTCCTGACCGGCGGGAACGACGGCATCGACGGCCACGCCGAGGTCGAGACCGCGCTGGTCGAGCTGTACCGGCTGACCGGCGAGCGCACGTACCTGGAGCTGGCGTCCAAGCTGATCGACAACCGCGGCAAGGGTCTCATCAAGGACAGCGGCATGGGCATGCTGTACGCCCAGGACCACCTGCCGGTCCGCGAGGCCGACACCGCGGTCGGGCACGCCGTGCGCCAGCTCTACCTGGAGGCCGGCATCGTGGACGTCTACCTGGAGACCGGTGACGAGTCGCTGCTGGAGTGCTCGCTGCGCCGCTGGGAGGACATGGTCGCCACCAAGACGTACATCACGGGCGGCCACGGCTCGCGCCACGACGGCGAGGCGTTCGGCGAGCGGTACGAGCTGCCGTCCGACCGCTCCTACAGCGAGAGCTGCGCCGCCATCGCGAGCATCCACTGGAACTGGCGGCTGCTCCTGGCCACCGGCCACGGCCGCCACGCCGACCTGATCGAGCGCACGCTCTACAACGCCTTCGCCGCCTCCACGTCGGCCGACGGCGTGCGCTTCTTCTACGTCAACCCGCTGCAGCGCCGCTCCGACCTCGTCGAGGACGCCTATCTCGGGCGGCGCAGGGAGTGGTTCGCGTGCGCCTGCTGCCCGCCGAACATCATGCGCCTGGTGGCCTCGCTCGGCTCCTACCTGGCCACGACCACCGACGCCGGCCTCCAGCTGCACCAGTACGTCCCCGGCACCGTGAACGGCCGGGTCCGGATCGAGACCGACTACCCGTGGGACGGGCTCGTCCGCATCACGATCGAGGACGAGGGCGAATGGGAGCTCGCGCTGCGCATCCCCGCCTGGAGCGAGAACACCACCATCGATGACAGCCCCGCCCAAGCCGCCGACGACGGATATTTCCGTATCCGTCGTCAGTGGCGCCGGGGCGACACGGTCGAGCTCCGGCTCGACATGACGCCCAGGATCGTGCACCCCCACCGCAGGATCGACGCGTTGCGGGGCAGCGTGGCCCTGGAGCGCGGACCGCTCGTCTACTGCTTCGAGCAGACCGACCAGCCCGAGGGCGTCGAGGTGGACGACCTCGCCCTGAGCCCGCAGGCACCCCTGCGTCCGAAGCCCGTGGACGACCTCCCGGGCGTCGGTCGCACCGTACTGATCGAAACCGACGCCGCCGCCGTGGACCAGCCGCGCGGCGGACTGCCGTACACCACGAAAACCCTGGCGACCAGCACCAGCGTGACCGCGACCGCCGTCCCCTACTTCCAGTGGGACAACCGGGACGGCGGCCCGATGCGGGTCTGGATCCCCCTCGCGTAAGGAAAGACGCGGATGAGAAGACGCGACCTGTTGAAGCTGGGCGGGCTCGCCGCCCTCGGCACCGCGGCCGCGGCCTGCGGCGGCGGCTCGGGCTCCGGCTCGGGCGGCAAGAACGTGCAGCTCCAGTTCATGTACTGGGGTTCGACGTTCGAGAAGGCGGCTGTCGAGCGGATGCTCAAGCAGTACGAGCAGAAGCACGCGGGGGTGACGGTCAAGCCGCTCTACACGCCCGACGAGTACGACGTGAAGCTCAACACGCTCGTGGCCAGTAACCGGCTCCCGGACGCCGGGTACGTGCCGCTGGCGATGTCGTACCGGCTGGGCCAGCAGGGCAAGCTGGTCAACCTGTTCCCCTATTTGAAGAAATATCCGCAGCTGGCCGGATACCTGCCGGACGCGTACCTGTGGAGCGGCCAGGACAACCTGCACGGTGTCGCGACCGCGAACGAGATCGAGCTGCTGTGGTACAGCAAGTCCGCCGTCGCCGCCGCCGGGGTGACGCCGCCCGCCGACGCCGCCTCCGCGTGGACGTGGGACCAGCTCGTCGAGAACGCCTACAAGCTGACGATCGACCAGAACGGCAAGCACCCGGACGAGTCGGGCTTCGACCCCAAGCAGATCAAGCAGTTCGGCATCTCCAGCAGCATCACCTACGGCGCCGCCTGGTACGGGTTCCTGCGCAGCAACGGCGTCGACTTCGCCGACGAGGCCGGCAAGAAGTGCCTGCTCGACACCCCTGAGGCGATCCAGGTGTTCCAGAACCTGCAGGACCTCATCTACAAGCACCGCGTCGCCCCCGGCCCGGGCCAGCTGGCCGCGACCGGCGACGACGTGCCCGGCACCAACATCCTGCTCAAGACCAAGCGGGTGGCGATGGTGGTGGACGGTCACTGGAGCCTGCTCGACATGAACGAGAGCAAGGTCGACTACGGCATCGGCGTGCTGCCCAAGTACAAGGAGCCGTTCACCTCCTCCCAGGTGGCGGGCGCCTCGGCGGTGTTCGCGGGGTCCAAGCACGAGCAGGAGGCGGTCGAGCTGTTCGCCTTCCACAACGACCCGCGCTACGTCGACCTGTTCGCCAAGGGCCTGTGGATGCCCCAGGAGAAGAAGTACTACGAGGACCAGGCCTCCATCGACTCCTGGACCAAGAACGAGCTCCACCCGCCGGAGTTCCGCACGGCCGTGGTGGACTACGCGCGCGACCACGGCGTGCCCACGTTCGGCAACCGCGTCAAGAACATGTCCACCATCTCCAGCGACGTGCTCACCCCCGCCCTCCAGGAGCTCGAGACCGGCAAGCGCCCGGCCGCCGAGATCCTCAAGGCCGTCGCGCCGAAGATCTCCAGCATGCTCCAGGGCTGGCAGCACTCCCAGGAGCTGTGATGCGCCGCCTCGAAACACGATGGGGCATCCTGATGGCGCTGCCCGCCATCCTCGGGTTCGTCATCTTCACGATCGGGCCCATGGTGGCGTCGGCGTACTTCAGCCTGACCGACTGGACGATCGGCGCCAGCCCGAACTTCGTCGGCCTGGACAACTACGCCACCATGGTCCAGGACGAGCTGTTCTGGAAGTCGCTGTCCACCACCACGTACTACACGCTCGGCGCGGTGCCGCTGGTGCTGATCGTCAGCTTCGCCGTGGCCATGCTGCTCAACCAGAAGGTGCGCGGCCTGGCCGTCTGGCGGACGATCTTCTACCTGCCGACGCTCGTCCCCGCCATCGCCAACGTCGTCCTGTGGATCTGGATCTTCAACCCGGACTTCGGCCTGCTGAACTCCCTGCTCCGGCAGGGAGGCCTGCCGGGTTCGCAGTGGATCTACGCCGAGTCGACCGCGGTGCCCTCGATGATCATCATGAGCACGTGGGGCTTCGGCAACACCATGGTGATCTTCCTGGCGGGGCTGCAGGGCGTGCCGAGGCACCTGTACGAGGCCGTCTCGATCGACGGCGGCGGCGCGTGGCGGCGTTTCTGGCACGTGACGCTGCCGATGATGACGCCGACCATCTTCTACAACCTGGTGGTCGGCGTGGTCGGCACCTTCCAGGTGTTCAACCAGGCGTACGTGATGACCGAGGGCGGTCCCAACCACGCCACGCTCTTCTACGTCTACTACCTGTTCCGCAAGGCGTTCACCGAGAGCGAGATGGGCTACGCCAGCGCCCTCGCCTGGACCCTGTTCATGATCATTATGGTGGTCACGTTCCTCATGTTCAGAAACGCCCGCCGCTGGGTCTACTACGAGATGGCAGGCGCGCGATGACCGCCCTGGCGACACCGGACAAGACCACCGTGCGCGGCGTGGCCCCGACCCAGGGGCTGCGCAAACCGCGCAGGTACGGCCGGATCCTGCTCTACGTGGCGCTGGTGGCGGGGTCGATCCCGACCCTGCTGCCGTTCGTCTGGCTGGTGCGCAGCGCGCTCATGCAGGACGCGCAGATGTTCGTCTCGCCGCCCCAGTGGATCCCCTCGCCGTTCCAGTGGTCGAACTTCAGCGAGTCCCTCACCACCCAGCCGTTCGCCCGCTACTTCCTCAACACGGTGGTCATCGCCGTCATCAGCGTCCTGGGCACCGTGCTGACCTGCGCGGTGGCGGCCTTCAGCTTCTCCAGGCTGCGCTGGCGGGGGCGCAACGTGGTGTTCGCGCTGCTGCTCAGCGGCGTGATGCTGCCGTACGCGGTGACGCTCATCCCGACGTTCGTCATGTGGCAGCAGCTGGACGCGATCGACACCATCGCGCCGCTCACGGTCCCGAGCTGGTTCGCCGGGGCGGGCGGGGGAGTGTTCAACATCTTCCTGCTGCGGCAGTTCTTCCTGACGATCCCGTTCGAGCTGGACGAGGCCGCCTACATCGACGGGGCCTCGCCGTGGCGGGTGTTCTGGACGATCATCATGCCGCTGTCCAAACCCGCGATCATCGTGGTGACCATCTTCACGTTCATCGGCACCTGGAACGACTTCCTCGGGCCGCTGCTGTACCTGCAGAACGAGGAGAACTACACGCTGTCGCTGGGGCTGGCGTCGTTCCAGAGCATGTACATCACCCAGTGGGGCTACCTCATGGCGGCCTCGGCGGCCATCATCGCGCCGATCATCGCGCTGTTCTTCTTCATGCAGCGCTACTTCATCGAGGGGGTCACCCTGACGGGCATCAAGAACTAGGGACGAAGCCCCGTCATTCCTCCCGGACGGCGCTACCGACGCGCCACGTCGCGCGCCCCCTCCAGCATGACGAGGGCGCGGGGGGAGCCGGGAAGGCGCTCGGCCAGCGCCTCCAGGACGGGGAGCAGCACCCGCGCCGGGATGCCCCGCGCCGTGAGGACGTCCGCCATCCAGCCCGCGAAGGAGGAGAACAGCTCGGGGTCGTCGACGTACAGGGCGGCCCGCAGGTGGTCGATGATGGACGCGACGTCCTCGGCGGGATGTCCGAGCCTGCGCTCCGCGTAGGCCGGCGCCAGCTCGGGGAGGCGCCGGGTCAGCTCTTCCGCGACGCCTCTCACCAGATCCGCGGCGGACCCGGTGAGGTCGGCGTACTCGGGCCCGGCCAGGTGCGGTCGGCCCTCGGCGCTCCGGCCGGACGCGGGGCGGCACGGCGGCGGACCGCCGGCCAGGAGGTCGGCGGCGGCACACGCGTCGGGAGCCCAGGCGTCGGCTCCGAGCAGCCGGGCATAGCGACCGTCCGGGCCGAAGGCGGCGCCGCCGGCCAGCACCGGCGTACCCACCGCCTGGCACGACGTGATGGCCGCGTGGGCGGGGGGCAGCCGGGGCGCGAGCGAGCCGGACAGCGCCACCGCGTCCGGATTCGTCCGGTGCAGGTGCGCGACCAGGTGCGGCGTGGGCACCTGCGCGCCCAGGTAGTCGACGTGCCAGCCGCGCAGGCGCAGCACCTCGGCCAGCAGCCGCGCCGGGAACGCGTGCCACTCGCCGTGGACGCAGGCCACCGTGATGCGGCCCCTGCCCGGCTCCTGACTCCGCGGTGCGGAGGGCAGATGGGCCAGCGTCGCGAGAACGCGCTCGTTGACGGCCGTGACGGTGTGCTCCTGGGCGACCGTGAGGCGGTCGGCCACCCATTCCAGGCCGACGCGCGACTGCACCGCGGCGACGACGTCCAGCAGCAGGGTCTCCATCGGCATCCCGGCGTCGAGCGCGGCCAGCGCCGCGTCGGCGGCGGCGAACTCGTCCCCGGCCGTCGCCGCCGCCCACAACGTCTCGACACATTCCTCGACGTCGTGGGTCATGGCGGCGCGCCGTGAGAGGGCTCGCGGGGCGCGGTGATGGCGACGACCGCCATGTCGTCGTGCTCGCCGGCGCCGACCCACTGGCAGGCCAGCATCTGGACGCGGTCGGCCAGGGCTTCGGGGGGCATGCCGGCGCACTGCCGGAGCTGCTCGCACAGCCGCTCCTCGCCGAAGAACTCGTCGCCAAGCGGGCCGCCCCTGGCCTCGACGATGCCGTCGCTGTAGAGCAGGCACGTCTCGCCGGGCTCCAGCAGCACCGGCTCGGTGACGCTGGTGATGTGGTCCACCAGGCCGATCAGCGTGCCGGCGGCGTGGACCGGCTCCACGCGGCCGTCGTTGCGCAGGATCAGCGGCGGCGGATGCCCGGCGCTGGTCAGCCGCACCACGACCTGGTTCGCGCGGCGCGAGATCGAGGCCAGGACGAGCGTGACGAAGCTCGTCGGATCCCCGTGGGTGAGCAGCGCGCCGTTCAGCAGTTCGAGCACCCGATGGTGGTCGTCGGCCAGCGGCACCAGGGCGCGCAGGATGTTGCGGATCCTGCCGGTGAGCACGGCGGCCTCCAGGCCCTTGCCGGACACGTCGCCGAGCACCACCAGCGACTCCCGGCCGGAGCCGCCGACGGGATGCACGTCGTAGAAGTCGCCGCCGACGCGTTCGCTGTCGCCCGCGGGCCGGTAGCGGGCCGCCAGCTCCACGCCCTCGAGCGGCGGCGCCGTGGGCGGCAGCAGGTCGGCCATCAGGGTCTCGGCGATGGCCGCCTGCTCGGCGTACAGCCGCGCGACCGAGATCGCCGCGCCGGCCCACGCGGTGAACAGCGGCGCGAACACCTCCTCGGCGTCCGAGAAACCGGCCTGAGGGGTACGCCGCAGCAGCACCAGCGCGCCCGCTGCCAGGCCATGGCCCGGCAGCGCGGTCACCGCCACGGAGCCCACCTCGCCGCCCCGGTCGCGCAGCACCCAGCCGGGCGCCTCGGCCGGCTCGACCCACCGGACGGGCGCCGGAGGAAAGCCCTGCAGCGCCTCGGCGAGCCCCGGGAGCGTACGGGGATCGACGGACGCGCGCTCGCGGGACACCTCGCCCTCCGGATCGCAGTAGACGATCGTGTACTGGCGCGGGGCCAGCGGCATGACGACCAGCGCGGCGTCGGCGAGCCGCCGGGCGGCCAGGCGCGCGGTCGCCTCCAGGCAACGCTCCATGTTCAGCGACGACAGCAGCTCGACGGACGCCTCCACCATGAACGCGGTCCACTCCCGCTCGGCGCGCAGCTCCTCGACGGCCCGCTGGTGATCGTCCACGTCGACCAGCCACCACGTGACCCGATCGCGGTCGGTGTGCACCGGATGCGCCTCGAACACCGGCCCGCCCACCGGCCCGCGCGCCCGCTGACCTGCCCGCTGATCGACATGGCGCCCGGCGCAGACCTCACGATGGGCCTGCGACAGCCAGGCCGGGGCCACCCGCGCCAGCGGCACGCCGACGGCCGCGCCGGCGAGAAGCAGCCGGGCCGCCTCGTTCGCCCGCTCGATGATGCCGGCGCTATCGACCGTCAGCATCGGGTACGGCGCGTCGTCCCACACCATCCCGATCGTGCCTCGCCCCAGACCCCTCTCCAGAATCGTCACTCTACGTGCTGGGGGCCGTGGGATTCGTCACCTCATATGGTTCTTTGCAGTATCTTTCACCCCTCGCGCGGCGAGCGGATCTTCAGGGAAATCGATTGCTCTCCCCGTTCGTATGGGGGTGGCCGAGGCGAGAAGGGCGAGTTTGTCGGCGTTGTCAGTGCCGGGGTCCGGGTGGTAGACGACGAGCGTCTGGCCTGGAGCGCCGCCGACGCCCAGCCGCTCCCGGTTCAGCCGCAGGCCACCGACCTGCGGGTGATCGATGTGCTTGGCCGCGCCTTCGCACGCCTCCACGTCGTGCCGGGCCCAGAGCCGGCTGAAGCGGGGGCTGGCGAGGGAGAGCTCGCCGACGAGCTCGATGCATCGGGGGTCGTCCGTGTCGGTGCCGACGGACTCACGGAAGCCGGCGACCATGCCCGCGGCGGCGTTCTCCCAGTCCGGGTAGAGCGCCTGCTCGGCGGGGTCGAGGAACAAGTCCCGCAGGCGGTTGGCGCCCGCCACGAGGCGCGGCGACAGAGCGGTGGCCAGCGCGTTGGCGGCGAGGACGTCGAAGTAGCGGCCCTCGACGTACGCGGGCAGCGGCAGCATGGCGACGAGCCGGGCGACGCCCGGAGGGACGGTCTCCTTCCTGGGCCGCCGCCGGCGCCGCCGGGGTTGGCCGGCGCCGAGGCGCAGCAGGTACGCCGTCGCGTCGTCGTCGAGCCGCAGCACGCGGGCGAGGGCCTCGAGGACCTGCGCGGAGGGGTTGCGGTCGCGGCCCTGCTCCAGGCGCAGGTAGTAGTCGGCGCTGATGCCGGCGAGCATCGCGACCTCTTCCCGGCGCAGGCCCGGCACACGCCGCACCCCCGAAACGGAGATGCCGACCTGTTCGGGAGTGACGAGCTCGCGGCGCGCGCGCACGTAATCACCCAGCAGGTTCGATTCGCTCATCTCCGCACTGTATTCCGCGCGACCGCCTGCCTGCCTGGTCCTGTCACCCCCAGGATCGCGGGGGCTCTGGCTCCGTCCGGGCCTGGTCGGCAGCCTGGCGGACCATGACAACATATTTGCTGGTACACGGTGCCTGGCACAGCGGACAGTGCTGGGAGCGGGTCGTCCCGTTGCTGGAGTCGGCCGGACACCGGGTGGCCGCGCCGTCGTTGACCGGCCACGGCGACCAGGCGCATCTGCTCAGCCCCGAGGTCGGGCTGGACACGCACGTCGGCGACATCGTCGGGCTGATCCTCGAGGAGGACCTCACCGAGGTGATACTCGTGGGACACAGCTACGCGGGGCTGGTCATCTCGTCCGCCGCCAACCAGGTCCCCGATCGGATCGCACACCTGGTCTACCTCGACGCGATGGTCCCGGAGGACGGTGAGAGCGCGGCCGACGTCCAACCCATGACCCGGGCCCTGATCGACCGGGCCGCGCAGTCCGGCAGCGGCTGGCGGGTTCCGCCGCTGCCCGAGCTGCCGCCGCCCGCGGGGCTGTTCGGGGTCACCGACCCCGCGGACGTCGCCTGGCTGCGCACGATGCTGTCGGATCAGCCGGTGCGCTCCCTCCGGCAGCCGGTCCGGCTGGACAACCCGGCCGTGAACGCGATCCCGCGGACCCACATCCACTGCACCGTCGGCAAGCCGGACGGCATCACCCGCCGGCCCGTCCCCGAGACGCAGCCCAACGGCACCCCGGCGCAGGTGTGGGAACTGGCGACCGGCCACGACTGCATGATCACCATGCCGGTCGAGCTCGCCGAGCTACTGCTCAAGCTGGGCTGACCCTGTTGGAAAGAGGGAGTCGATGGCCGGGTCGCCCGTGGGCGGGCCCAGGCGGGTGGGGGCGCCCGCCTCCAGGAGGGCCTCCACGGTGCCGAGGTAGTCGCCGTCCTCCGCGCGGTTGTGGCGCAGCCCCCACAGCGCGCAGTCCAGCGGGGTCGGGCCCTCGTCGTCGAAGGCGCGGTCGTCCAGATCGGCGCCGCGCTCGATGAGCAGCCGCACGGTCGCCGTGCGGCCGTGCATGGCGGCCTGGTCGAGCGGCGTGAAGTTGCTCCAGCCGCGCGTGTCCACCGCCATCCCGGCGTCCAGCAGGGCCCTCACCACGTCGGTACGGCCCAGCAGGGCGAACTGGCCCAGCGCCCAGCCGTAGTCCCCGGTGTCCGCCGGGTTGCCGAGAGCCGGCGGCGGCGCGGCGGGCAGGCGTGCCGACTCGCCCCGGGCCACCGCCAGGACGGCGGCGTCCACCGGGTCCAGGTCGGCCGTCGCGCCCCGCGCGGCCAGCAGCTCGTACGCGGCCAGGTGGCCGCAGCGGGCGGCCAGCGCGAGGGGGCGGCGGCCGACGTCCCAGCGGTCCCACGGCAGGTTCACGTCGGCCCCGGCATCGAGGAGCATCGTCAGGATGGTGGCGCCCCGGCCGCGGGCGATGGCGTGGTGCAGGGCGCCGCAGGCGTTCACGTCGGCGCCGCGGTCGAGGAACCAGCGCAGCCCCACTGCGTCCTCGAAGTCCAGCTTGTGCGCCACCATGCGCTCGAAGCCGGGCCGGTGGAGGAGATCGAGGAAGGCCGGGTCCGACTGCTCGCACGCGTGGTAGAAGGCGTCCTCGTCCGCGGGCGCGCCACGCTCGACGAGGAGCCGGGCCAGGGCCAGGTCACCCCGCTCCACGGCGTCGAACAGCGCCGTCCGCCTGCCCTCGCCGCCCCACTCCACGGTGTGGCTGCCGGGGTCGGCGCCGGCGTCCAGCAGGAGCCGGGCGCACTCGCGTACCTGCTCGGCGGGGGCGACGGCCCGCCGCAGCAGCACCAGCAGCGGCGGGAGGCCGCCGACCGGCTCACCGGCCGGGAGGAACGCCGCCAGCGCGGCCGGATCGGCCAGGACGAGCGCCCGCTCGACGCCCTCCAGGGCGGCGACGCGTACGTGCTCGACCAGCTTCGGCCAGCTCGGGAAGCCGTACTCGCGGGCCAGCTCGAACTGCGCCCGGCTCAGCGGGACGCCTCGGGCACGCTTGCGGTGTTTGGCCTGCTTGCGCAGATGCTCCAGCGAAGGGCGCTGGGGAAGATCGGACACGGCGAACCTCCGGCTGCCCGGGTCCGCGTACTCGGGCCGAGGTCCGTCGACCACATGGAGTGTGCCGCCAGTGGGATGATCCCTTCCCCGCGGACTGGACGCGCCCGGCAACGCCCTCCCATCCTAGCGGGGGCCGCGCCGAGGCGCGGCCCCCCGGGCGTCAGAGCGTGATCGGCACCCGCGCACCCGTGCGGGCCGACTCCAGGGCCGCGGTGACCATGGCCAGGCTGCGGATGTTGTCGTGGCACTCGCCCTGCGGCGCCTGCCCCGTACGCAGCCCCGTCACGAACTCCTCCAGCCCCTCGGCCAGCCCCTGGAAACGCCGCCGGCCGGGGAAGGCGTCGGCCTCCGGCGGGTGCGGCCGCACCACGTGCCCCTCGGCCGCCTCGGCCGTCGGATCACCCTTGCCGTCCCAGCGCGCCGTCCCCCGGGGACCGGCAGCCCGCCAGCTGCCCGTCCAGGACGTCGCCTGGCCCGGCGCCGACCAGCTCCCGGCGAACGTGTAGCGCAGCCCGCCGGTCATCTCGAAGATCGCGGTCGCCGAGCACGCCCCCGGATACCACGTCCACGACGGCCGGAACGACTCGCAGTAGACGGACACGGGATCCGTACCCGACACCGCCCGCGCCGCGTCGAACAGATGGATCGCCATGTCCTGTAACAGCGGATGCTCCAGCGTCCCCAGGAACTCCGGCCCACGGTAGGGCATGAAGAACTCCGAGGTCAGCACCCCCAGCGGCCCCAGGTCGGCCACCGTTCGCCGGAAGGCCACCATTGTCTGCATGAACCGGCGGTTCTGGTTGACCGCGAACAGCCGCCCCGCCTCGTCGGCCGCCCGGACCATCGAGCGGGCCTCGTCCAGGGTGACCGCCATGGGCTTCTCGCTCAGCACCGACACCCCGCGCCGCAGCGCCGTGACCGTCACGTCGTGGTGGGCCTGGGGGACGGTGCAGTTGACGATGAAGTCGGGCTCCTCGCCGTCGAGCACGGCGGTCAGCGAGTCGCTGACGGGCAGGTCGTCGAGTCCGAGCTCGGCCCCGGCGGCCCGGGCGCGCTCCTCCACCACGTCCACCCAGCCCACCAGCTCGGTGCCGGGGTGGGCGAGCAGCTCGGGCGCCCACTGGCCGCCGATGTAGCCCGCGCCGACCACCACGCCGCGCAGCGGCCGGTCCTCCTTGACGATGTCGAAGGTCACCGGGCCTTCTACCACCGGGCCTCCTACCACTGGATGGGGGTGTGGGCGTTCTGGAGCGGCTCGCCCACGCCGTCCGCCGGCGCGGCCCACAGGACGGCGTTGGCGAGCACCCGCCGCACGCCGGGGTGGTGGTAGACGGGATATTCCTGGTCGCCGGGGCTGAAGTAGAAGATCTTGCCCAGGCCCCTGCGGAAGCAGCAGCCGCTGCGGAACACCTCGCCGCCGCTGAAGTTGCTGATGAACACCAGCTCGTCGGGCTCCGGGATGCCGAACGGCTCGCCGTACGTCTCCTGCTGCTCGATGACCAGCGGACGGGGCACGCCCTGCGCGATCGGGTGGCCGGGCGCGACCGTCCAGACCAGCTCGCGCTCGCCGGCGTCGCGCCAGTTGATCGTGCAGGTGGAGCCCATCAGCGCACGGAAGATCTTGGAGTAGTGGGCCGAGTGCAGCACCAGCAGGCCCATGCCGCCCAGCACGCGCCGACGCACGCGTTCCACGACCTTGTCGTCGACCTCCTCGTGCGCCATGTGGCCCCACCAGGTCAGCACGTCGGTGCCGGCCAGGACCGCGTCGGTCAGGCCGTGCTCGGGCTCGTCGAGCACGGCGGTACGCGTGCTCACGCGCTCACCCAGCAGCTCGGTCAGCCCCTCCGCGATGGCGCCGTGCATGCCGTCGGGATAGATGCGGCGTACCGCCTCCTCGCGCGGCTCGTGATAGTTCTCGCTCCAGACAGTGACGTTGACCGCCATGCGTTTCCTTCCTGGCCGTACGGGCGCAAGATCAGCGTACGTCGCCGCCTGCCGTCTCCGACAGCACCCGCACGTCCCACGGCCCCAGCGGCAACTCGGCGCCGGCCTCGTGGGCGGAGCCGTCGAGCACATCTCGTACCGGGACCGGTACCCGCACCGACGCGGGCTCCCACGCCCAGTTGTGCAGGAAACGAACCCGCTGCCCGTCGCGCGCGGTGGCGCCGGTCGAGGTGACCCCGGGCGGCAGCTCCGACCAGGGGCCGGGCGACGGCACCAGCCGGCGGAACAGAGCCTCGGCCAGGGCCGCGTTGGGCACGGTGCCGACATAGGTGATCCGCCCCCGCCTGTGCGCGCGGGTGGTGATCGCCGCGAACCGCCCGAAGTGCGGGTGTTCGTAGCCGGCCAGCACCTCCGCCCCGTCCGCCTGCAGGCCGTCCGCCCACCGGGTGCCCGCCGCGTCCTCCGGGAACGCCGCACCCCTGACCGGCACGTCCTCGGACAGGTTGCTGAACTCGTCGTACCAGGCGCCCGCGGCGTCGGCCAGCCTGCCCGGCTGGACGTCCCTGCGGGCCCGGGCCTCGGCGTCGGCGTAGCCGGTGCGCGGGCCGACCACCAGGTGCCCGCCGGCCGCCGCGTACGCCGTCAGCCAGTCCAGCGTGGCGTCGTCGGCCACGTACAGCCCGGCGGCCACCAGCACCGGATGCCGGGCGGCCAGCGCGGCCGGCTCCTCGGCGACGGCCTGGGCGGCGTGCACCACCCGCACCTGGCAGCCGGCGTCGAACGCGCCACGGTAGAACGGCTCGAAGATGCCCTGGTAGGAGCGCTCGTCCGGCCCGCCGTCCGGCCGCCCGAGCGCGGGCTGGGCGCTCAGCGCCCACTTGCTCGGCGTGGAGTAGAGCATCGCGACGTCCGCGTCCGGGACCAGCCCCTCGACCAGCTCTCCCGCCGTCTCCAGCTCGGCCCCGATCCGGGCGATCTCCCGGTACGTGCGCCCCGGCCGCCCGCTGTGCGGCAGCACGCCGCCCCAGTACGTCTCCGTGCCGGACACCAGCGTCCGCCACTGCCAGTACTCGATCATGGAGGCGCCGCGGGAGACGAGCGCCCACGCGGCCTGCCGCCACTGGCCGTCGTAGGCGGGCTGGTTCACCCAGGACGGCCCGATGGCCTGCGCGTTCGTCTCGGTCACCAGGAACGGTTCCTGGCGGGAGGAGAACATCCGGTCCGCGCTGAGGTAGAGCGCCCAGGTGCTCCTGGTCATCCAGCTCTGCGGCGCGTCCTGCGGCGCGGGATGCGCGAGGCCGTCCTGCATCGTGTAGTACGGATTGCCCGCGGTGACGTCGAGCCGCCGGGTCAGCTCGTCGTCGGCCACCCCCGGCCGGTCGTAGGCGATGCACGTGGTCACGAACTGCTCCGGCCGGGCGTACTCGCGCACGATGTCCGCCTGCCGGCCGATGAACTCGGTCACCTGATCGGCCTGGAAGCGCCGCCACGCCTGCGTGTACTGCGGCTGGGCGTTGCCGTCCGGCCGCCACAGGTCGGCCCAGTCCGACAGCCGGTGCGACCAGTAGACCAGGCCCCACTCCCGGTTCAGCGTCTCCACGTCGCCGTAGCGCTCGCGCAGCCAGTCGACGAACCGCTGGAACACGCCGTGGTTGTGCAGCAGGTGCAGGCCCGGCTCGTTGTCGACCTGGAAGCCGATGACCGACGGGTGGCCGGCGTACCGCTCGACGACCTTGCGGGTGATCCGCTCGGCGTGGAAGCGGAACGCCGGGTGCGTGAAGTCCATCTCCTGCCGGGCGCCCCACCCGATGCGCTGCCCGGTGGCCCGCTCCCCGGCGATCTCCGGGTAGAGCCGGGCCAGCCACGGCGGCACCGCGTACGTCGGCGTGCCCAGGATGACCCCGATGCCGCGTTCGTGCGCGCCGTCCAGCGCCGGTTGCAGCCAGTCGAGGTCGAAGCGGCCGTTCTCGGGCTCCCAGGTGGACCAGACCGACTCGCCGACCCGGATCACCGAGAAGCGCGCGTCGGCCATCAGGTCCAGGTCGGTCTTCAGCAGGTCGGCGGGGTGGTATTCGGGGTAGTAGGCGGCGCCGAAGAGTACTCGCGGCACAGGGGTTCCCTTCCTCACTTTGCGGGCGGTGCGGTCGATCGGCGCACCACGAGGTGCGCGGGCAGGTCGGCGGGCTCGCCGGGCTCGCCGGGCGATCGTTCGATCTCGGCGGCGAGCAGCGCGAGGCCGTGGCGGGCGATCGCCTCGAAGTCCTGGCGGATGGTGGTCAGCGGTGGCGACAGGTACGCCGCCGCCGGGATGTCGTCCATGCCGACCACGCTCACGTCGTCCGGCACCGCGCGACCGGCCTCGGCCAGGGCGCGCAGCACGCCGATCGCCATGTCGTCGTTGGCCGCGAACACCGCCGTGACCCGCGGGTCCGCCGCCAGCGCCCGGCCCGCCGTGTACCCGGAGGCCGGGGACCAGTCGCCCTCCGGCGCCGGCGGCTCGGGAGCCCCGGCGGCGGCCAGCGCCTCCCGCCAGCCGCGCGCCCGGTCACGCGCCGCCGGCCACCGGTGCGGCCCCGCGACGTGCCAGACGGTGGCGTGCCCCAGGCCGAGCAGGTGCTCGGTCGCCTGCCTGCCCGCCTCCACGCCGGACGGGCCGGCGACCACCACGCGCGGCCCGTCGAGCCCGGGGATCGGCCGGAAGCTCAGCACGGGCACGTCGGCATCGACGCGCAGGTCTCGGTCCCCGTCGATCGGGTCGGAGATCACGACGGCGTCCACGCCCTGGGCCAGCAGCGACTCGACCGCGCTCGTGACGCCGGCGCCCTCGCCCGCGTAGGCGACCGCGAACGCGTACCCGATCTGTCTGGCCTGCCGCTCCAGGGCGACGAGCAGCGATGCCGGGCCGTAGAGCGAGCTGCCGATCGAGGCGACCCCGATGCGGTGGAAGCGGCCCAGGTGGAGCGCCCTGGCCGCGGTGTTGCGGCGGTAGCCGAGCTCGCGCGCCGCGGCCAGCACCCGCTCGCGGACCTCCTCGGTGACGTACGGCTCGCCGTTGAGCACCCGCGAGACCGTCTTCTGCGACACGCCCGCGAGGGCGGCGACGTCGGTGCTGCTCGGGGGCCTTCGCCTGGCGTCGGACACGTGCGGCTCCTGGGTCATGACTACGTAGTCAGAGTCGCCTCCGGTACGCGTCGATGTCAAGAGCGCTATTATTCAGATGATGTGAACATCTGAATGTTGGGAGTGTGGCTCGATGGTCAGGCTGACCCGGGCGCAGCAGCAGGAACGCACCCGAGCGGCCGTGCTGGCGGCGGCGAGGGAGGAGTTCGCCGAGCGCGGATACGCCGAGGCCAAGGTCGACCGGATCGCTGAACGGGCCGAGCTGACCCGCGGCGCGGTCTACTCGAACTTCCCGAGCAAGCGCGCCCTCTACCTGGCGGTCCTGGTCGGCTCGATCGGGCCCGCGGCGGCCGAGGAGGGCCCGCCGCCGTCCGGCGTGGCCGAGGCGCTGGGCGCGTTCGCCCGCGTGTGGCTCGAACGGCTGCCCCTGACCGGCGACACGTCCGCCGCGGGCAGGCTGCAGTCGCGCTCGCTGGCCGGGGTGTTCGACGACGAACCCGGCCGCGCCGCCCTGGGGCAGCTCGGCAGGCTGGAGGCCCTGCTGCTCGCCCTCGCGCTGGAGCCGCGCGCGCCGGGCCACGCACGGCGGGTACGGCTGGCCGAGCTGGTCCTGACGCTGCTGAGCGGAGCCGCTCACCTGGCCGGGACGACGCCCGGCTTCGGCGACCCGTTCGACGTGGCCCGCGCCTGCCGGCACCTGGCCGGCCTCGACCTCGCCGACACGTGGGACCCGCCCCACCTGCCCTACGTCACCCCCGCGCGAGCCGTCCGGGATGTCTGGGAGCCGCCCGCGGAGCTACCGGACGAGCTCACCGGCCGCCGGACGGGGTTCGACGCCGACGGTGTCATCGCCGTCCTGGGGACCGGCCGGCTGGAGGCGGCCGAGGAGGCCGTCCGCGCCGCCCGCCCGGAGGATCGGGTCACCGTCGCCGTGGTGACCGGCGATCCCGCCGAACTGGGGCGGCTCGTACGGCTCAGGATCGGCGACCTCGCCGGTAGCCTGCGCCGGGTGTTCGGCCCGGATCCCCGGCCGGGCCTGCACCTCGTCCTCGACGAGCACGCCGCCCTAGCCTCGGCCGCCGGGATCCCGGACGCGGACGACGCCACCGAGGCCGCGGTACGCGTCCAGGCGGGCCGGATCGTCGCCCGCGCCCACGGCCGGGGCGCCGCCCACGCCGCGGCCGTCACCCGACCCACCCTTCCCCGTACCGACCAGTAGTGCGTCAGCGGACGTAGATGTTCGGCCTGGGCGGGGTGGGCATGCCGTCGCCGATGAAGAAGCTCGTGTGCGGCGGCTGGTTGTAGGCGGTGTTCTGCCACGCGACCGACACCCGGTAGAGCGGGTCGTGCATCAGGGTGTAGATGCGGCGGTCGGTGGGCGTGGTCGTGGCGTAGATCCGCAGGGCGCGGTTGTCGCCGGTGGGCCAGATGACCTCTTCGCGCCAGTCGCCGAACAGGTCCGCCGACAGCGACGGGGTGGCCTTGGTGCCGTTGTTGGAGTGCACGCCGGAGGCGGTCAGCAGGCGGGTGTCGGCGCTGGTGCCGTACTTGTCGATCCTGGTCTGGTCGAGCAACTCCCGGAGCGGGTCGGCGTCCCACCAGACGAGGAAGTTGACCGAGGACGGCTTGCGGCCGGCGTTGTTGCCGGTGACGCTGCGCAGGTTGCCGTCGGCGGCGGACCAGAACTCACTGGCGATCCTGACCGTCGAGATGTCGCCGGCCACGCCGCGGCCGTTGTCGCCGTTGGCGGGGGTGGACCAGAGGATCTGGCCGGTGCGCGGGTCGATGTAGAGCGAGGACGGCTGGGAGCCCGACTCGCTCACCTTGAAGTACTCCAGGCCCGCCCTGCCCGGGTCGAAGTCGCCCAGGTGCTGGGCGTCGCCGTGGCCGGTGCCCGTGGTCCACATGCCGGTGCCGTTGTCGTTGACGGCCATGGCGCCGTACACGATCTCGTCCCTGCCGTCCTGGTCGACGTCCCCGACGGACAGGCTGTGGCTGCCCTGGCCGGTCCACTGCGAGCCCGCCGAGTTGCTGTCGAACGTCCAGCGCTTGGTGAGCGTGCCGTTGCGGAAGTCCCAGGCGGCGATGACGGAACGGGTGTAGTAGCCGCGGGCCATGATCAGCGAGGGGCGTTCGCCGTCCAGGTACGCGGTGCCGGCCAGGAAGCGGTCCACCCGGTTGCCGTATGAGTCGCCCCAGCTCGACACGGTGCCGCGAGGCGGGTCGTAGGAGACCGTGGACCTGGCGGCGCCGGTCTGACCGTCGAACATCGTCAGGAACTCGGGGCCGGACAGGACGTAGCCGCTGGAGTTGCGGTAGTCGGCCGACGCGTTGCCGATGACGGTGCCCACGCCGTCCCTGGTGCCGTCGGCGGTCTTCATCGCGACCTCGGCCCGGCCGTCGCCGTCGTAGTCGTACACCTGGAACTGGGTGTAGTGGGCGCCCGCGCGGATGTTGCGGCCCAGGTCGATGCGCCACAGGCGGGTGCCGTCCAGCCGGTACGCGTCCACGTACACGTTGCCGGTGTAGCCCGACTGGGAGTTGTCCTTGGCGTTGGTCGGGTCCCACTTGAGCACGATCTCGTACCGGCCGTCGCCGTCCACGTCGCCCACGCCGGCGTCGTTGGCGTTGTAGGTGTAGGCGACCCCGTCCGGCGTCGTGCCGCCCGACGGCGGCTGGATCGGCACGTCGAGGTACGAGCCGCCGGTGAAGCGGAGCGAGGCGGGCGAGGCGGCCTGCTCGGCCCCGCCGACCACCGCCCTGACCGTGTACGAGGCGTCGGCGTCGGCGCCGTTGTCGAGGTAGTTGGTGGAGGCGGTGAGGTTCGTGGCGACCCTGGTCGAGCCCCGGTACACGTTGAAGGCCACGCCGTCGGGGTCGGTGCCGAGCAGCCGCCAGGACACGAGGTTGCCCGAACCGGACCGGACGCTGGTCAGGCCGCGGTCGAGGTCCTCCATCTGCTTCGTGGGCGGGGCGGCCTGGGCGGGGACGCCGTTGATCACCGTGGTCAGGGCGAGGACTGCCATCGCGCCGGCCAGTCGTAAGCGCATTCGCTCGGTTCCCTTCTTGGTAAGCGCTTTCCCGATGGGCGAAAAAGAAAGTTTCATCGGGGTGTTAGCGTTAACGGACGCAGGCCGGGACCGCGGATGTCAGGGACGAATGTCAGACCTGCGGAAATGGCCACAATGTCTCCTCGTCGGCAAACGGGGCCGCCGCGTCCGCGGCCCGGCGTATTAAAGCGGCCCCGTCTCGCGCTCGCAAGGGTCTGTTGTCACGGCTGAGTCATGCCCGGGTCAGGTGAGGGCGTCCAGCGCGCGGTCGACGTCGTCGGCGGTGGTGTAGACGTGGAAGCTGGCCCGCACCTTGCCCGCCCGCACGGCCGCGCGGATGCCGGCCGCCTCCAGGCGCTCGCCTGGGGCGTCCACGGAGACGATGGCCGAGTCGGACGGTTCGAGGCCGAGCCCGGCCCTGAAACGGTTGGCGAGGGCGACGTTGTGGTCGCGGATCCGCTCGACGCCGAGCTCGTCGAGCAGCTCGATGGCCGGGGCGGCGCCGACGTAGGAGAACCAGGCCGGCGACAGGTCGAACGCGCGGGCGTCCGGCGCCAGCCGCAGCGGCGGGCCGTAGTAGGAGCCGCCCTCGTCGGCCCCGGCGTACCAGTTGGCGGCCAGCGGGCGCATGCGCTCGCGCAGGCGGGGCGACAGGTAGCCGAACGCGGCCCCGCGCGGCGCCATCAGCCACTTGTACGCGGCGCAGGCCAGCGCGTCGATGCCCTCGACCCGGAACGGCAGCCAGCCGCAGGCCTGGGAGGCGTCGGCGATGACCAGCGCGTCATGGGCCCGGGCGGCGGCCACGATGTCCTGGAGCGGGGCGACGTACCCGGTGGCGGACTGGACGAGGCTGAAGGCGACGGCGTCGGTGGCGCCGGTGACGGCGTCGGCCAGCCGGTCGGCGGGCACGGTCTCGACCTCGGCGGCCACCGCCCACGGGAACAGGTTGCTGGTGAACTCGATCTCCGGCACCACGACGCGCGCGCCCGGCGGCAGCGCGGTGGCGACCGTGGACATGATCTGGGAGGCGGTGGAGCTGACGGTGACGTCGGCGACGGGCGCGCCGACGAGCCGGGCGAAGGCGGCGCGGGAACGGCCCACCGAGGCGTCCCATGGTTGCCAGTCGCCGCTGCCGTGCCGCCACTCGGTGAGGACGGCTTGGAGCTCTTCGAAGGCGTGGCGAGGGGGCAGGCCGTAGGAGGCGGTGTTGAGCCAGCCGGGGGCGGCGTCCCAGAGCTCGTGCGCCGAGGCGATGTCCATGAGGCCAGCCTAAGGTCACCGGCCGCCGGTTTCAGTTGGGGCGTTTCAGCAGGCGGCCGATGACCAGGCGGGTGAGCTTCTCGGCGTTCCCGGCGATGGAGCCGTCCGGGTCGACGCCCACCGAGCGGCCGTACTCGACCGTTCCGTGGAGGTTGCTCAGCCGGAACTCGTACGTCACCTTGTACCGTCGGAGGCTGCTCGTCGCGGCGTCGGTGTAGGTGAACGCGTCGTGGGCCAGGCCGTCGACCTCGCGGTAGTTCGTGTGCAGCCGGGACGCGACCCGCTTCGAGAGGTCGAACGTGGCGTCCGACATCGCCTCGCTGTCCAGCGTGGTCAGCGTGATGGACAGCTCGCCGCGCCTGGCCTCCGGGATCGCGTAGTCGCTCTTCCAGGAGCACGAGGTGAAGTCGCCCTTGACGTACGTGAACGGTTTGCCCGCCGAGGGGGCGAGCTCCCGTACGAGGTCGTCGGAGACCAGCTTGCACGGTTCGGGGGGTTTGGTGAACGGGGGGATCTCGTCCGGCACGGGCGCGGCGGCCGGACCCGTGCCGGAGGCGGCGGCCGGGGGTGCCGCGGTGGTACCGACGGGGACGAGCAGCGCGAGGCCCGCGCCCAGGACCGCGGCGACGGCCACGGCGGGGACGAGGGCGGCCGGCTTGAGGCGCGTCGAGCCCTTGACCGGGGCCGGGGGAGGGGCGGGGGCGTCGGCGGGGATGGGCCGGCCGACGATCTCGACACCGCCGACCGTGACGGTCGCGACCTCGAAGGCGGGCCGCGCGGCGGCGCCCCGCAGGACCGCGTGGACGGCGGCCGCGTCCGGGCGGCGGGCCGGGTCGGGGTCGAGGAGGTCGCGCAGGAGGGTGGTGAACGGGTCCTTCGCCTCGATCGCGATCCCCTGCCGGACGGCCTCCGCGGTGGCGGCGGGTGTGGCCCGGACGAAGGGCGGCCTGCCGAGCGCCGCCGTGTAGAGGATCGCGCCGAGCGCCCAAAGGTCGGCGGCAGGCCCCGGCACGCCCCCGTCACCGTCGTCGGGGGTGAGCTCCGGTGCGGTGAAGCCGGGCAGCCTGGCGGCCGTTTCGGCGGCGAGGGCCGGGATGGCGAAGTCGTTCAGCACCACGTGGCCGCCCGGGGCCAGCAGGACGTTGCCCGGGTGCAGGTTGCCGTGGGTGACGCCGTGCCGGTGCGCGTACGCCAGCGCGTCCAGCGCGCGCAGGCCGATCGCGGCGGCCGCGGCCGGGCCGAGGGCGGCGCGCTGGTGGAGTTCGGCGCGCAGGGACCAGCCGTTGACGACCGGGGAGAGGATCCACACCTCGTTGCCGGCACCGACGACCTCGTGGACGGGGTGGATCGACGGGTGCCGCTGGCTCCCCGCGGCCATGGCCTGCCGGCGTACCTCGTCGAAGTCGGCCCGGCCCTCCGGGAGCGGCAGGCGCTTGGCCGCCACCTCCATACCGGTGCGGCGGTCGAACACCCGCAGAGCGCGGCCGGGCGCGCCCCGGGCGAGGGGGCCGATCGGGTGGAAGCGGTCGCCGGTCATGAGGTTCCCTGGAGTCTGGCCGCGGTGGTGCGTGCCGCGCGCATGGCGGTGTCCCGCATCTCGGAGGTGACCGCGGAGCCGTTCCCCATCACGGACACCTCGATCACCATCGTGCGGATACGCAGCCAGACGTTGCTGCTCACGCTGGACAGGATGCCCACGGTGGTGTCCTGGGAGAAGCACTCGTCGCCGAGGCCGGGCACGTTCTTGACGGGGGTGGTGACCGCGCGCTCCACCTTCGAGGTGCCGGTCTGCGACTGCCGGCGTTTGCGGAGGGCGTCGAACACCTTGCGCGCGGTGTCCACGTTCGGCTGGGTCTTGATCGTGACGCCGGCGCCGTCCACGGTGACGGAGCACGTGGACGACCTGCTCGGCAGCACCCGGTCCGTGGGGACGACCACCGCGCACGGGTCGGGGGAGGGGGCCGCCGCCGCGGTCCGGGACCGGCTCGGGGTCGCGGGCGGAGTGGCGGGGGTGGTGGCGGGGGTGGTGGCGGCGGTCGAGTCGCGGGTCGCGGTGCCGGGTCTGGCGACGGCGAGGGCCGCCACGGTGGCCACGAGCGCGGTCGCGGCGGTGACCGACACCCAGAGCGTACGGCGCCCGCTCGCGGACCTGACCTCGGTGGGCACGGTCCGCACCTCGGCCGCGACGGCCGCCGCGCGGGCCGCCGCCTCGGCGAGGACGGCACGGACCTCCGCCCCGTCGCGCGCCCGGGCGAGCGCGGCCCGGAACGCGGCCGCCTCCCGCAGCTGGGGAAGGAGCGCTGGGGAGGCGGCCGCGTCGCCCGGGTGGGGCGTGGAGCCCCCGTCCAGGGCGAACATGAGGGTGGTGACGAGCATGCGCACATCGACGGCGGGGGCGGCGTCCGGCGTGGTGGTGCCGAGGCCTGCGAGGACGGTTTCGCCGGTCGCGGCGATGAGGACGTTGCCCGGCGTGACCGCGCCGTGCACGTGCCCGTGCGCGTGGACGACGGCCAGCGCGTCGAGCAGCCGCAGCCCCATCGCGGAGACCCGGCCCGGCTCCAGCGGCCCCTCGGCGGCGGTGATCCGGTCGAGCGAGCCCGCCCCTGATGAGGTCCATGACGACCCAGGGCTGAGGGCCGGAGGCGAGGACGTCGTGCACGGTGACGAGCCCGGGATGGCTCAGCGACGCCGCGAACCTGGCCTCGGCCAGCACCCGCTCCCGCTCACCCGCCCCCGAGCCCGGGCGGGCGGTGGTGAGGGGGATCCGCTTGACGGCCACGTCGCGGTGCAGGACCTCGTCCCTGGCCAGCCAGGTGCCGCCACCTGGGCCGAGCGGCTCGACCAGGGTGTAGCGTCCCGCCAGCACGGTGCCCCTCATCGCGTCAGCGCCTCGACGACCGAACGGGCCGCGGCACCCGCCTGCTCGGGCAGAGTGGGGTCCTTGGCGACCTCACGCCGCAGCGTCAGCTTGGCCACCAGGTTGCTCACCCGGAAGACGATCGCGACCTCGGTCTGCGGCCGGCGATCGTCGGTGACGGTCCACGTCATCGCCTCGTCGCCGAGCCCCTTGAGGTCGGTGATCTCGGAGGTCTTGCCCAGGGAGGAGTATTTCCTGCTCCGTTCGGCCTCGTCCCGCCGCGAGTCGAAGTCGTCGGCGGCCAGCGCGATCTCCGCGTGGGTGTCGGTCGGCTCCTGCGTCTCCAGTTCGAGCCGCAGCGACCGGGATTCCTTGGCCAGGCTCTGATGCCAGGAGCACTCGGCGTTCTCCCTCGGCATGATCAACGCCTTCGGGACGGCCTTGGCGGCCTGCTCCGGGGTGAGGAGGCCGCAGGCGCGCGGCAGGGCGGCGAACCGCCCCGCCCCGTCCGTCGCCGACGGTGCGGCGGCGACGGACGCGGGGTCCGCCGCGGAGGTTCTCCCGAGCTGGGGTACGACGACCGCGCCCGCGCCCACCAGGGCCGCGACGGCCAGGGCACCGAACACGACCGGCAGCCGCACCCCGGGCGGGGTGGCCCGCGGCGGTTCGGGAATTACGGCTGTAGCGGCCGGCCCCTGCACGACCGCCTCCAGCCAGCCCCGGAGCCGTTCCGCACCGGGACGCTTGTGTGGATCCTTGTCCAGCGCGGCGGCCAGCACCGGCCACAGCACGCTCTCCGAGGGGGTGGGTGGCTCGGTGAGGACGGCGCTCAGCGTGGCGACGGCGCTGTCCCTGGCGAACGGGCCGCGCCCTTCGACGGCGGTGTAGAGGGTGGCGGCCAGCGACCACAGATCCGAGGCCGGCTCCGCGGCCCCTGACCAGGCATCCGAGCCGGACCCGGCGGCTCGTGGCGACGTCGGGCCGGTCGGCTGGATGGCGGTCCGATCCGCAGGACCCGCACCAGTTGGATCGGTGAGCTGAACCAGGGTGTGGCCTGTGCTGGGGGTGTGCAGGCATTCGGGGGCCGTGTAGCCCGGGGTGCCGACCGGTGTGCCGGGCAGGCCGCCGACCAGGGTGGCGATGCCGAAGTCCGTCAGCACCACGCGCCCGTCCCCCGCCAGCAGCACGTTGGCCGGCTTGACGTCCCGATGCAGCACCCCCGCCGCGTGGGTGGCCGCCAGCGCGGACAGCACCCGCAGCCCGATCTCGGCCGCGCGGCGCGCGGGCAGCGGCCCGTTCTCGCGGAGGACCTGCTCCAGGGACGGCCCGTGGACCAGCTCCATCACGATCGCCGGATCCCCGTCCTCGACGATCAGGTCGTGCACGGCCACGATCGAGGGATGCCGCAGCGCGGCGGCCGTCCTCGCCTCGGCCAGCGCACGGTCGCACAGCGCGGCCCGCGACGCGGCGTCCAGCCCGGGGGCCAGCCGCACCCGCTTGACCGCCACCTCCCGCCCGAGGCTCTCGTCGCGGGCGCGCCAGACGACGCCCATGCCGCCCTCGCCGACGGGCTCGATGAGCCGGTATCTGCCTCCGATCAGCGACGTCATGTCACCCCCGCCTGCTCAGCGCGGCGGCCGTCAGCTTGGCGGCCCGCAGCGCGGCCGAGCGCACCCGCGCCGCCTCCGTGCCGTCGAAGTCGACGTACTCGACCTCCACCACCATGTTGCTGACCCGGAACACGACGTTGGACCTCACCATGGTCCCCGACTTCCGTTCGGAGACGTCGTACTGGAACGCCTCCTCACCGACCCCGGCGACCGGGGCGGCGGCGGTGGACGTGGTGCCGATCGGCCACTGCATCCCGACGGCGCCCCACTGCCACACCCCGCCGCTGGACCCGTCGCCGTTGATGGTCCGCTTGTTGAGGAACTCCTCGTGCGCCTCCACGGGGAGGGCTTCCCAGTAGTCCTTGTTCTGGGCCTTGGTGGGCTCGACGGAGAGCCCGACCTTCCGTTTCGTCCAGGCGCAGCCGTCCTCCTCGTGGTCGCGCTTCAGCTCGCGCCCGTACGCCGTCTCCTTGATCTGCGCGCCGGTGAGCAGCGTGCAGAAGTCGACCGGCACCGTGAACCTGCCCTTAGCCGGCTCTTTCGATGACGGGCCAGCGCTCGGGGGAGCGGCGGCGGACCCGGGTGGGGCGGCCGCGCGGGGCGGCGGCGGGTCAGGGGTGTCGCGGGCGACGCCGTACCAGGCGAGGGTCCCGACGACGGCGAGCCCGGCGACGACGGCGGCCACCGGGACGGCCCTGCCGAGGTGCGGGCGCGGACGCCGGGGACGGTCCATGGGAGCCGGTACGCCGGAGGCGGCGGCCTCCAGCCACCGGCCCGCCGGCGCGGGGTCCGGGCGGTCGGCGGCCTCGCGCGACAACATGCGCAGCAGCACCGGCCCCAGCGCCGCGCCCGCCCGCGCGGACGGCCGCGGATCCTCGGTGAGCACCCGGTGCAGCGTCGCCAGCGGTGACGCGGTGTGGAACGGCGAGGTGCCCTCCACCGCCGTGTACAGCGTGGCGGCCAGCGACCACAGGTCCGACTGCGGCCCGCCGCGCTCGCCCCGCAACCGCTCCGGCGCGATGAACCCCGGCGAGCCGATCAGCAGCCCCGACTGCGTGATGGTGACCTGGCCGTCGATCCTGGCGATGCCGAAGTCCGTCAGCACCGCCCGGCCGTCGTCGCACAGGAACACGTTGCCGGGCTTGACGTCGCGGTGCTGGATGCCCTGCCGGTGCGCGACCGACAGGGCCGTCAGCAGGTCGGCGCCGAGCCGGGCGACCCGCTGCGGCGCCCACGGGCCGTCGTCGCGGATCGAGTCCTGCAGCGTGCGCCCGCGCAGCAGCTCCATGACGATCCACGGGCGGCCGTCCTCGGAGAACACGTCGTGGACGGTGGCGATGCCCGGATGGCTCAGCCGCGCCGCCGCGTACGCCTCCCGCACCGTGCGCTCGCACAGCTCGGCGCGCTCCTCCGCCGCGATGTCGGGCGAGAGCAGCACCTCCTTGACCGCGACCTCGCGGTCGAGGGTCTCGTCACGGGCGAGCCAGACGGTGCCCATGCCGCCTCGGCCGAGCGCCCGGATCAGCCGGTAGCGCTCGGACAACAGGGACTCGGGGGGATTGTCGATCATCGTTGGTCACATGGTGGTCGTTGGTACGATGCCTCGGCCAGACCCTTTGCAGCCTAGTGAAAACAAGCTGCTCGCCGGTGTCCGAGAAGAGGGTTCGTGGGGCTGCTGCGCATTCATTTCACGGCGGACGACGTGGCGCGCACGACAGTGGCCGCGTGCGCGGACCCGTTGTGGGAGGTCGTGCTCAGCAGGTTCCGGCTGCAGGACAAGGACAAGGCGCCGGCCTTCCGGCCCTGGGAGCGAGCCCTGCGCGAGAGCCCGGCCAGGCTTTCCAGGATGGCCTCCGGGCTGCGCTGGCTGACCGCGCTGGCGCCCGAGGCGCCGTACTTCCCCGACTTCCTCACGCCGGCGGCGGCCCGCGACGGTCTGCAGGCCGGGCTCGACGCGTTACGTGCCACCCCGAGCCGCCGGTTCCGCCACGAGCTGGAGCTGCTCGCCCGGCACGTGCCCATCCCCGCCTGGCTGGGCGCGCTCGCCGACCGCCCGTCCGCGCCCGTGGCCGAGCTGGCCACCGCCCTGGCCGGCTACCACGCGGCGGCCATCGCCCCGTACCACGACCTCATCCAGCCCGCGGTGCAGGCCGACCGGGCCTGGCGTGCCGGCCACCTGCTCAACTCCGGCGTGGAGGGCCTGCTGAGCAGCATGAAGCCGATGATGCGCTGGCGCTCGCCGGTGCTGGAGGTCGACTACAGCCTGAACCGCGACCTGCACCTGCGCGGCCGGGGGCTGACGCTGGTGCCGTCCTTCTTCTGCCGCCGCGTGCCGGTCTCGCTGGCCGACCCCGAACTGCCGCCGGTGCTGATCTATCCCATCGACGCCGCGTTCCGGTGGCAGCCGGGCGAGCGGACGCCGGGCTCGGTGGAGGCGCTGCTCGGCGCCGCCCGCGCCGCCGTCCTGCAGGCCGCCGACGGCGGGGCCACCACCACGGAGCTGGCGCGGCGGGCGGGCGTGTCGCTGGCGGCGGCCAGCCGGCACGCGAAAGTGCTGCGGGAGGCGGGCCTGATCAGGAGCGTGCGCCGGGGCCCCGCCGTGCTCAACCTGCTGACCCCGCTGGGCAGCGGCCTGCTCGGGCCCGTGCCACCGGCCTCGAAGTAGCTTGCGGCGGTACCTGGCCAAGGAAGGCCGCCGTAATTTGGGCTCGTGAAACTGACGACGGAGCAAGTTGAGGGTCTCAATGTGGCGTTGAACGAAGCGGCCTGGCTCGGGATCGACGTCGACGTCGAGAGCATGCGAGCCACGGTCCTGTTGGACGTGCTGACTCTCCCCGCCGAAGGCCCCGCTCCTGACGAGACGAAGATCGTCTTGCTTCTCGATGGAGTCAGCCGAGTTGCCGCGTCGCTGCGGAATGGGTGGTGGAACGATGCTGAAGCGACCGTCGAGGTGTTGTCCCTGCCAGACCTTGACACCGCTGTTCGTGACTTTGGCGGCAACTCGATCTACGGCTGGGAGTTCATCAACCCGCCAGAGGAGATCTGGGCCGATTGGCGTGAGCGACTCAGCCTCGACGCCAACCTGTCCGAAGATCCCGCACCCCATGTTCTGGATCTCTTCCAAGAGCGCAGCAGCGGCAGCCCGCGCCACCTGGATCTACGGGTGTGGTTCCGTGAACTTCGCGTGTGTCGCGGCGCTGGTGAGGAGGTGCCCCTGCAGGAGTTCATCGATGGCGGTGTCCGCTGGTGGGATGGGCTATATGCCGGTGATCCACGAACCACCGGTAAGGGCATCATTCCCGGCTGATCAGTGCGGTACCGCCAGAGGCAGGGGGCCACGCGACGTCGTCGAGTGCGAGGAACGGCGAGAGCGCGACCGTGGTCGGCGTCATCCCGGCGAAGGCCACGACGTCTCTGTGAAGGTGGGACTGGTCGGCGTAGCCGCTTTCCGCCGCCACCGAGGCGGCGGTGTGACCGGCGGCGAGACGGTGGGCCGCGTGGTCGAAGCGGATGAGCTGGGCGACCCGCTTGGGGGTGAGGCCGACCTGGGCGCGGAACCGGGACCAGAGGCGCTTACGGCTCCATCCGGTCTCGGTGACCAGTCGTTCGACCCGGATCCGCCCTCGGGTGGCCACCATCTGTCCCCAGGAGAAGGCGACTTCCGGGTCGACGGCTCGGCCCGCGTCCTCCCGCCGGGCCAGCGCGGCCTCCGCGATCGCGAATCGCTCCTCCCACGACCCGGCGGCACGCAATCGCTCCTGGATTCGTACGGCCTCTCGTCCCCAGAGGTCATCGAGGGCGACCACCGTCCCGCCCAGCTCCGAGGAGGCGCCCAGGATCGCGTGCGCGACCATCGGCGAAAGCCGCAACTGGAGGCACTCGGAACTTCTGGCCATCCCCCGTCCTCGAGCCCCGTTGGGCGCGAGTCCGGCGACGACGCGTTCTCGCTGCCGCGCACCACGGCCGTCCTCGACGACGAACGGCTGGTCGCCGAGGTCGAAGATCACCGTGACCGCGGGGTGCGGGACCAGCGCGACGTCGCGGAACTCGTTCGCCCGGTCGCTGAACCCCGCCATCACGACCCCCGGCAGCCGGCCCGGACGCGACGGGACCGTGATCTGCCATCGAGGCGCTCCGGCGCGGACCGGCTCGGCTGGTCGCACGCCGACATGGTAGTTCGCGGTGTCCACAACGCGACAATCCTCGTCAGCGGCGAGCCGCACGGCCGACCACCGGATGACAAGTCCCGATCAGAGCCGGCCGGTCCACACGTCGCGCTCGGCACCGTCGGGGTCGTCGACGACGGTGATCCCTTCGTCGATCAGCGCGGTGGACCGGCCGGCCAGGTCGTATCGGGGCCAGCCCGGGTCGCCGTCGGCGACGAAGCGGACCCAGGCGCCGTGGGCCGTATCGGCGACGACCTGTGGTGGTTCGTCGCCGGTGAGGGCGTGGTTCGACTCCTCGTCGAGGAGGTCGAACACGTACGGGAGCTCCACCGCGTGGGCGGCGCCGAGGCGGCCGGCGAAGCTCGGCGATTCGTGGTCGAAGCGGTACATCCAGGTGTCGGCCTCGCCGGCGTCGAGGCGTGCCTCGGCGACCCGGATCGCCGGAACTCGGACGAAGCAGTCGGTGGTCACGGCGGCGAGCAGGTCCCCGTCGCTCGCACCCGGCCGCGCTGCCCGGTAGCGCTCGACCGTCCCCCCGGGCGCGCCGAGAGCGCCCACGACCGCGGCCAGGATGGGCTCGTCGACGATGTCGATCATGCCGGTGGGGACGAGGCCGATCCGGGTGTCGTCCCGGTTCCACCCGGCCAGGAGCCGTACGCCGTTGCCGGCGCCCTTTCTCAACGCGTCGAGCGGGTGATCCGGGAGGGTGTCGCCGTCGACGACCGGGGCGAAGGGGAGGCTCGCCCACCTGGAGGGATCCGAGGCGGCCTGGACCTCCTTGAGGAGGGCGGACGCCGCCCGCCCGAGCTGTTCGACCGGCACGTCGCCGAAGGCCTCGCGGGTCGGGGGGACCCCGAGCGACTCGGCCAGCCTTGAGGCGACACCCGCGGCGGCCTCGGCCGTGAGCGTCTGGGCCACCGCCCCGCTCTGGGTGACCGCCTGGCGGAACAGTCCTCGGGCGCGGGGCATGGCCATGAGAGTGACGACGCTCATGGCCCCGGCGGACTGGCCGGCGACGGTCACCCGCCCCGGATCGCCGCCGAACGCGGCGACGTTGCGCTGGACCCACTCGAGCGCGGCGATCTGGTCCAGCAGTCCCAGGTTGGCGGTGCCGTCATCGAGGTGGAGGAAGCCCTCGGCGCCGAGCCGGTAGTTGATCGTGACGCACACGACCCCGTCGCGGGCGAAGGACGTGCCGCGGTAGCCGGCGACGGACCCGGACCCCTGCGTGAACATGCCGCCGTGGATCCAGACCAGCACCGGTAAGCCGGATCCTCCGGGATCGGGGGTCCACACGTTGAGGTTCAGGCATTCCTCGCCGGGGATCACGACCTCCGGGAACAGCGCCGCGCTCTCCAGGCCGTCGTCGCCCTTCGGGCAGGTCGGCCCGTAATCGGCGGCGCGGCGCTCGCCGTCCCACCGCGCGGGTGGCTCCGGAGGCCGCATGCGGCGCGTCCCGAAGGGCGGGGCGGCGTACGGGATCCCGAGGAACGCCGCCACTCCCCGGTCCATCCGGCCCCGCAGCCGGCCACTCGCCACCTGAACCCCTGGCGCGCTGTCCACGGTGTTCGTCATCAGCTCTCCTGTCGCTCGGAATTCCGCGGCCGTCGCACGTGGAGCCGTGCCGGACGCGAGATCGAGCATCACAGGCGCGGGGCCAGGGTGTCTTGGACGAATGTTCCGTCGCGGGAGACGTCGCGGGCCCGCGAACGGGCCCGCGCCGGGCGTGGTCAGCGGGCGGAGGCCGTATAGGTGTGGCCCGGCCGGGTGTCGAAGGCGAAGGTCGTCTCGCCGGTGTTCGCGGCGCGGCCCAAGGTGAGCGGCACGGGCCGGTGCGTGGCGGCGTCCACCACGACCGGGCGGCCCGAGCGCCACGGGGTCGCCAGGGTCGCCCGTCCGCCCTTCTCGCTGGTCAGCGTGATGGACGAGACCTCGCGCCCGGCCCGCCGCTCGGCGGAGAGCAGGAACGCGCCCTTGGCGCGCAGCCGTACGAACCTGCCGTCACGGCCGGCGGGCCAGTCCGGGAAGACCCGGATCACGTCCTCGAACGTCTGCAGGAACATCGAGTTCACGGTTTCGAGCGAGCCCGAGGTCTCCAGGCCGCCGCCCGACTGCGCCACGGTCAGGTTCGGCCGCCACAACAGCTTGATCACGGCCGTGAACCTGCCGATGAGGTCCTCGGGATCCCAGCCCGCGCGGGCCGCGATGGTGAACGTCTTCGGGAACCCGTTGATGGAGGAACCGCGCGATCCCGGCAGGAACGGATCCACCCACTCCAGGGTGTTCCGGACCTTCCGCAGCTGTTCCGGGTCGCCGCCGATGGCCAGGTTGTCGCTCGGGTGGACGACGCCCTCCAGGTTGATGGGCTGGTCGTTCTTGTTGAGCAGCGCGTTGCCCTTGATCGGGTTCTCGATCTTGGTGGCGAGCAGGATGACGTCCAGGCCGTCCATGGTCGCCGTCGGGTACGGCGCCAGGTCGTCCAGGTAGCCCTGCCAGACCGGCCGCAGCTCCGCGTCCACCCCGAGCACCCGGCTGTACTCGATCAGCGCGGTCAGCGTCCGCCGGATGTAGCCGAGGTCGTAGGTCGAGTCGACGTCGTCGCCGCCCTCGTTCACGGCGCTGTTCAGGACGTGGTACCTGCCGTCGTCGCCCTTGACCACGTAATCCATCCAGAACTCACCCAGTTCCTTCAGGAACGGGTAGGCCGTGGTGCGCAGGAACTCCTCGTCCCGGGTGTACTCCCAGTTCCACAGGAACGGGATGGCGGCGAACGTGCCGTTGGTCTTCTGGTCGGCGAGCTTCTTCGGCGACTTGGGGCCGGTCACCGGGACCTCGGCGGGGGCGGGACGGGTCTGGTTGTACGGGTAGATGGTCCGGCTGAAGGTCAGCCCCTTGTACCCGGCGGCATGCGTGGTGTTCCGCTGGTAGGGAAGCTCGGCCACCACCGTCTTGTAGTAGGGGGCCGCCAGCTCGGGCCGGTTGGCGGAGTAGACGCCGTAGAACGGGGCCTGGGTGTTGTAGTTCAGCCAGTAGCGGTTGGAGCCGCCGGTCTGGTCGATGGTGCGCCACGGCGAATAGGTGCCGGGCAGGAACGAGCCCGCGCGGCTGGCGGCGCCCATCGCGTACAGGGCGCCGTAGTAGTACTTGTTGAGGGTCGGGTCGCCGGTGTCGACGTACGACTTCAGCCAGAACCGCTTCCACCACTCGCGATGCGCGGACCGGGCCCGGTCGAGGTCTCGGCCGTCGAGGCCGTGCACCCGGTCCACCGCCTCGGTGACGAAGTCGTTCAGCGGCGTGGGGTTGGCGTAGCCGCCGTTGCCGTGCAGCGTGGTGACCAGCCGCACGGGCCGGCCGGGGGCCAGCTCGAAGGCGAGACGGGCGAGGTTGCCCGACGGCGTGCTCGCGGTGACCGGGGTGCGCGAGCCGATGACCCTGGCCGACGCGGCCGCCTTGGACACCCAGCCGCTCTCGCCGTCCGCGCCGGTCGTGCGGGTGATCCACACCTGACCGTCGCCGGCGACGCCCGTCGTGCCGGCGGGCACGGTCAGGTCGACCTGGAGCGGCAGCGGCTGTGCGCCGTCGGGGATCGACAACTCGGTGACCAGCAGGTTCTCGCCGTCAGCGGTCCAGGTGCGGGTGCTCAGCACCCGGCCGTCAACCGTCTGGGAGCCGCGGACCTCCCCGTTGAGGATGTCCTGCCGCTGGCGGTAGGCCGGGTCGTCGCCGAGCGCGCCGGTGAGGACGTTCCTCTGGCCCTCGAACAACTGCAGGTCGCGGACGAAGGCCTTCTGGTTCGGGTCGGCGGGGTCGCGCACCGCACCCGTGACCAGCAGGCGCACGTGGCGGGCGGTGAAGGCGGGCACGGTCCGGTCGGTCAGCTCGGCCGTGTTGCCCGTGACCGTGTCCACGTCGGTCCAGGTGACGCCGTCGTCGCTCTTCTGCAGGGCGAAGCTCCGGGTGTTGAGCGCCTGGAAGTTGGCGGCCCTGCCCTGGTAGCCGTTGTGCCTGACCACCCAGCGGTCGACCGTCTTCACCTCGCCCAGGTCGACGGTGACCCATTGCGGGTCGGACGCGCTCGCGCCGGTCCGCGACACCCAGCGGGTCTCGGGGTCTCCGTCGATCACGCAGGCGGCGGTGCACTCGAGGGTGTCCTTGGCGGCGGGGGTGGCCGCGGCGTGCGCGGGGCCGATGGAGATCGTGCCGAACGGCAGCTGCCCGTTGCCGCTGTGCCAGAAGTCGGACTTGGACAGGTAGTACGTCTGCCGCTGGTCGCGGGCGTCGGACGTGACGTGCAGGTCGCCGTTGCCCAGGAGCAGGCCGGCGGTGTAGCGGGCGGTCTGCACGGCGTTGAGGGCCGGGGGAGCGGTGTAGGCGTCGTCGATGGCCGACAGGAGTTTGCGGATGTCCTGCCACTCCGACGCGCCGGCCTGGGCGGGCGCCGGGGTGAGGCCGACCACCGAGGTGGTCAGCACGGCGAGGGCGAGCAGGGCGCGGTGCCTCATAGGGGGTGCTCTCCGTTCAAGAGGGTTTGTACGGTCGCGGTACGGCGGGCCCGTTCGGCGGCGAAGACCACGCGGTGGCTGTCGACGCTCTCCTGGATCCCGGACAGGATCAGCTCGGGCCGCCCCTCGTGCAGGGCGGTGACGAACGACTCGATCAGGGCGGCGTCGCCGCCGGCGTGACCTTCCGCCGCGCTGGAGCCGTCCAGCGAGGTGTCGATGATCGTCGTTTCTTCCGACAAAAAGTCATAAATGCGGATAAAGCGGCCGTCGCCGGTCAGCTGGCCCGCGGTGCCGAACAGCTTGGTGTGCCGGTTCTCCAGCGGCGTGAACGCGGTCATCGTGAACGACGCGGTGACCCCGCCCTCGTACTCGATGGTCACCACCTGGTGGTCCACCACGTCGTTGTCGCTGGCGTACACGCAGCGCCCGTAGGGGCCCTCGGCCAGCGCCGCGGTGACCGCCTCCTCGGTGAGCGGGCCGCCGGTCATGACCCGGGTGAAGTACTGCTTGGTGCCGCCGTCGCGCAGCCCGTCGCGGTAGAGCCGCACGGCCGAGTACGGGCACTCCGGCTCGATCGGGCACTCCAGGCACCGGTCGGCGGCGCCCGGAGGCCGCCGTTCGGCGCGGAAGTGGCGCAGCCCGCCGAAGGAGGACACGCGCTCGGCCCTGCGCCCCACGACGTGGCCCAGCCAGTCGATGTCGTGACACGACTTGGCCAGCAGCGCGAACGTGGCCTCGTCCGCGCGCCGCCAGTTGCCGCGGACGAACGAGTGCGCGAAGTGGTACCACCCGACCGGCTCCAGGTGCTCCACGCTCACGACGTCGCCGATCCGGGGGAGCACCTCGCGGAACCTGCGCGTGTAGGGGGTGTAGCGCATGACGTGGCAGATCGCGATCAGGGCGCCGGTACGGGCGGCCGCCTCGCCGATGGCCACCGTGTCCGCCTCGGTGGGGGCGATGGGCTTCTCCAGCAGGATGTCGTAGCCCTGCTCGGCGAAGACCTCGGCCGGCGCCAGGTGATCGGCGTCCAGCGTGGCCACGATCACCGCGTCGGCGATCCTGCCGAGGCCGGCCAGCTCCTTCCAGTCGCGGAAGACCCGCTCGGGCGGGAGCGCGTGGCGTACCGCGAACTCCTGCCGGGCGGCCGCGCGCGGCTCCGCCACCGCCACGACCCGCGCCCGGTCCGGCCGGCGCGCGGCCAGCTCGGCGTAGGCCGTGCCGCGCGCGCCCGCGCCCACCACCGCCAGGGTGATCGGCCGGTCGAGGGCCTCCCCGATGTGGTCCCTCAAATTGATCATCCTTTGATCGCTCCCCCGGTGAGTCCCTTGACGAAGTGCTTCTGCAGTGCGAAGTAGAAGATGAGGATGGGCAGGGCCGACAGCACCATCAGGCCGAACATGTCGCCGTAGTCCCGCTGGAACTGGCCGAGCGCGCGGTAGACGCCCACGGTCACGGTGGTGCCGCCGGCCGGGCCGAGGATGATGAGCGGGTTGAGGAAGTCGTTCCAGATCCACACGCCCAGGAAGATCAGCACGCTGGCCGTGGCCGGGCGCAGCAGCGGGAAGACCACCCGCCAGAACGTGCCGAACGGGCCCGCCCCGTCGATCGAGGCGGCCTGCTCCAGCTCGACCGGGATGGCCCGGATGAAACCGGAGAAGACGAACACCCCGAACGGCACGTAGTAACCGACGTTGAACAGCACCAGCCCGCTGATCGTGCCCATCAGGCCGGTCAGGTTGAGCACCTGCGTGACCGGCACCAGGATCACCTGCGGCGGGATCATCAGCCCGGCCAGCAGCACCAGCAGCGTGATCCGCGCGAAGCGCGACGGGGTGCGGCAGATGTAGTGGCCCAGCATGGCCGACACGACCGTGAGGATCACGATCGACAGCAGGGTCACGGAGACGCTGTTGATCAGCCCGTTCCAGAACAGGTGGTCGGGGCGCGTCAGCGCCTGCGTGAGGTTGTCCAGCGTCGGCGGGATCGGCGGCGCCGCCGGGGAGGCGGTGATGTCCGGCCCGTGCTTGAAGACGTTGGCCACGACCAGGTAGAGCGGCAGGAAGAACGCGCCGGCCACCACGATCGAGACCAGCGGGCGCAGCCACTTCACAGGTCCACCTCCCTGCGGTTGAGCAGGCGCAGCGCGACGGCGGAGACCGTCGCGACGATCACGAGCATGAGGATCGCCATCGCCGAGGACTCGCCCGTGCGGTTGGCGGTGAAGCCGACCTGGATGACGTTGAAGGCCACGGTCGCCGTGGTGCCCAGCCCCGGACCGCCCGCCGTCAGCACCTGGATGTGGTCGTACGCCTTGAACCCGGTGATCAGCAGCATCACCGTGTTCGTGGTCAGCGCGGGCGCCAGGAGCGGCCAGGTGACCTTGCGGAAGCGGGTCCAGGAGCCCGCGCCGTCGATCGCCGCCGCCTCGTGCAGCGACTGGGGCACGCCCTGCAGCGCGGCCAGGTAGACCACCGAGCAGAAGCCGAGCATCTGCCAGCTGATGATGAAGCCGATGGAGTACAGCGCCAGGTCGGGGTCCGACAGCCAGCCGACGCGTATCCCGAGCAGCCGGTTGATCAGGCCCTCGTCCTGCAGCATGGCCATCCACACCACGCTCACCACCACCGAGCTCAGCACGACGGGGACGAAGAAGACGCTGCGCAGCGCCCGGTAGAGCCAGCCCGCGCGGTCGAGCAGCACGGCCACGCCGACGCCGGCCACGTTGGGCACGATCACGATGATCAGCGTCAGGATCGTGGTGACCTTCAACGAGGTCAGGAAGGACGGGTCGGCCAGCAAGCGCAGGTAGTTGTCCGGCCCGACGAAGCGCGTCCGCGTGGCGAACAGGCTGGCATCGGTGAGGCTGTAGCCGAAGCTGAGCAGGATCGGCGCGAGCACGAAGCAGGCGTAGACCAGCACGCCCGGGGCGACGAAGCTCAGCAGGTACGTCAGCCGCTGCAAGGGGACGGCCGCGGTGCGCGCGGCGGCCCGCTTGTCGAGGAACATCTACCGGCCGCCCGCCTTGACCCATTCCGCGTCCAGCGCCTTCGCCGCCGCGGCGCCGTCGGTCTTGCCCGCGATGATCTCCTGGGCCAGCGCGAACACCTTGTCGCCCACACCCGGCAGCAGGGAGTCGTCGCCGGTCTCGACCGTGAAGGCGTTGACCGCCTTGCCCGCCTTGAACACCTCGAGCGTGGCGTTGTAGACCGGGCCCATCGGCGGCGGCCGATAGCCGTTGATCGCGATGATGGCCGCGTCGCTCTGGACGAGCACGTCGTTGTTGGCGGCGTCCTGATTGAACTCCAGCGCGAACGTCCTGGCCGCCTCGAGGTTCCTGGATCGGGCGTTCACGATGGGGCCGCCGCCCGTGTACGAGGGCACCACCACCTGGCCGTCGTCGGTGGGCCAGGCGAAGACGCCGATCTCGAAGGGCGGCTTCCCTGCGTCGGCCCCTGCGTCGGCTGCGGCGGCGAACCAGGACCCCATCGGGTACATCGCGCCCTTGCCGTCCAGGAACGCCTTCTCGGTCGACGGGTAGTCGCGCGACAGCCCGGCCTTGTCGACGTACCCCTTCCCGACCAGGTCGGCGAACTTCTGGGTCGCCTTGACGAAGGCCGGGTCGCCGAACCTGACCTGCCCGGCGCGCCGCTTGACGAGGAAGTCCGGTTGCCGGGCGTAGACGTCGGCACCGACGAGCGCGATCCAGATGTAGCCGGCCGCGAACGCGTCCTTGCCGCCGCCGCCCACCACGAACGGGTTGATTCCCTTGGCCTTGAGCCTGGCCGAGACGTCGAGCAGCTCCGCGTAGGTCTTCGGCGGCGCGTCGACGCCGGCCTCGGCGAAGAGCTTCTTGTTGTAGTAGACCAGCGGGGTCGGCTGGGAGTTGTAGGGGAGCTGGTAGATCTTGCCGCCCAGCGGGTTGGAGCGCGGGTGGGCGTAGTTCTTCAGCTCCTCCTTGCTCCAGGCGTACAGGTTGCCGCTCTCCGCGAGCCCGCTGGGCGCGATGGCCTGCATGACGTCGGGCAGCTGACCCGAGGCGAGCAGTTGCTTGGCGTACGCGTTGCGCTCGCCCGCGCTCGGCGCCACGAGCTTCTTCACCGCGATGTCGGGGTGCTTGTCGGTGACGCGCTTGATGGCCGCGTCCCAGTACTCCGGCGTCAGGTTGGGCGTCTCGAACACCAGGAAGGAGATCTCCTTCTTGCCGTTCGCCACTGGCTGCTGTGACCCCGCCGGCGCGCACGCGGCGAGTGTCAGGGCAGCGGTGGCCAGCACGATGGCCTTGTTCACCTGGGGTCCTCTCTAGGGGGTGGCCGACCGGCGGCACCGCGCCGCGGGTGGGTCTTATTTTTAGTAGTTCCTCAAATAATTCGCAATGCCCTACCATCGGATCGTGACCTTGACCGGACAGGATCCGGCGCTCCTGCGCCGCCTCAACGCCGCCGCCGTGCTGCGCACGCTGCACGCCGCGGACGAGCTGACCCTGACGCAGCTCGTGAAGACCACCTCCATCTCCCGGGCGACCGTCGAGGACGTCATCGCCGGGCTCGACGAACTCGTCGAGGAGGTCGGCATCAAGGTCGGGGATCCGCGCCCGGTCGGCCGGCCGGCCAAGCGCTACCGCTTCCGCGCGGACGCCGGCCACGTCGTCGGCCTCGACATCGGCCCGCACAAGGTCCTGGCGCTCACCGCCGACCTCAAGGGGCGCATCGTCGACCGCAGGCGCACGGTCGTCACCCCCGAGACCGGCACCGCCGACAGGATCGCGGCGGCCAGGTCGGTGGTGCGCAGGACGCTCCGCGCGGTCGGCGTCGAGCCCGGCCAGGTACGCGCGCTGGGGGTGGCCACGACGGGCGTGGTCGACCCCGCCGACGGCCGGATACTGATCAGCGACCGGCTGTCCGGCTGGGCGGGCGTCGACCTGCCCGCCGCGCTCGACGGCCTCGCGGACGGCCCGGTCCTGGTGGGCAACGACACCAACCTGGCCGCGCTGGCCGAGCACTGGTGCGGCGCCGCCGTCGGCGCGAAGGACGTGATCTGCCTGCTGGCCGGGCGCAGCGTCGCGGCGGGCCTGCTCATCGGCGGCAAGCTGCACGCGGGCCGCAACGGCGCGGCGGGGGAGATCGGCGTCATGCGCGCCTTCGGGTGGTACACCGCGTTCGACCGATTCCTCGCCTACGGCGGGGACGCCCCCTCCGGGGAGGCGGCCAAGCGGGTGTTCGAGGCCGTGCGGGAGGGCGACGCGGAGGCCGCGGCCATCGTCCGCGCCTTCGCCCGCGACCTCGCCAAGGGCGTCGGCGCCGCCGTGCTCACGATGGACCCGGAACTGGTCGTCCTGGGCGGCGGCCTGTCGGGCGCGGGCGAACTGCTGGCCGCGCCCCTGCGCGAGGAACTCGCCGAGCTCTGCCTGTTCCCCGTCCGTGTGGAGAGCTCGGAGCTGGGCGGCGAGTCCGTCGCGCTCGGGGCGGTACGGCTGGCGCTCGACCACGCCGAGCACGCGATGTTCGGCGTGGGCCCCGCATGACCAGCGGCCCACCGCCGTCCGGTTCGTGCCACTGACCGACCGGCTCCTACATGGGCGCCAAGGCCGACATCGGCCTGTGACCGTGTGAACGCCGCCACCAGCCGCCCGGGCATACTGCAACCGAAGATCACCACGCGGGAGACGCCGACGCATGAATACGCCACCATCGCCACCTGGAGCGGAGCGGGCCGGCGGATCACCCGTCCAGATCGGCGCTCTCGTTCCGCTGACCCGGCCGGGCTGGGTCGAGGCGGGCCGGCACCTGCTCGCCGGACTAGAGCTGGCCGTTCGCGAGGTCAACGACGCCGGCGGGATCGCCGGAAGCCCACTCGAGCTGGTGGTCCGAGACACCGCGGCTGATCCGCGGAAGGCCGCGGCGGCCGTGGACGAACTGGCGCGCCTGGGCGTGGCCGCCTTGGCGGGGGAGTATCACAGCGTCGTCGCGCGCGCCGCCGCCGCCCGGGCCGACGCCCTCGGCCTGCCGTTCCTCTGCTCGTCGGCGGTTCTCGACACGCTCACCGAACAGCCGACGCGATGGGTCGCGCGCCTGGCCCCGGCGCAGTCCCACGGCTGGCGGATCTACGCGGACTTCCTCCTCGGCGCGGGCCACAGCCGCATCGCCGTAGCAGCCGACCCGAGCGTCTACTGGGCATCCGGGACCCGCATCCTGCGGGACCACCTCGCTCCACGCGGCGGCACCGTCATCGAACTCGACATGCGCGCGCTCACCCCCGCGGCCGTGTGCGACGAACTCGCCGGCAATCGCGCGACAGCCCTCCTCCTTCTGGTCGGCCACCCGGAGCCGGCAGTGCCGATCGTCAAGTCCGTCCGCCGCGACCGGCGCCTCGCCGGGATCATGATCGGTGCTCCGGCCGGGCAACCGGAGTTCGCCGAATGGGCGAGGTCGCTGGGCGACGACGGCGCCGCGATCCCGTTCTTGCGCTACCTGCCCGAGCGTCTCGGCCCCCTCGGTACGCGGGTCGAGACGGCCCTGCGCGAGCGGCTGGCCGAAGCGCCCTCCTTCGTCGCCTTCGAGGGCTACGACACGATCACGGTCCTGGCCGAGGTGCTGCGTTCGCACGGCGCGGACCGGGCGCGCACCGCCGAATCCTGGCCGCGCGTCGCAGTCGAAGGCACCCGCGGGCAGATCCGGTTCTCCCGCACGCCGGGCATCAGCGTCTGGCAATGGGCCTGGACGCCGGTCCAGGTCGTCGATCGAGATCCGGCGGAACCCGATCGCTTTCGGGTCCTGCGCGCCGGCTGAGAGAGCACGGACGGTCACTATTGACCTCTAAGCGGAAGCGGAAGGAGTCAGCGTGCGAGTCGTCGTCATCGGTGCGGGGGTGGTCGGAGCGGCGGTCGCGGCGGGACTCACCCGGCGCGGCGCGCAGGTCACCGTCCTGGAGGCGCGTACTCCGGGATCCGGCACGACCTCCACGTCCCTGGCGTGGGTCAACGCCAACGACAAGACGCCCAAGGAGTACTTCGACCTCAACCACGCCGCCGTCCGGGCGCACCACCGGCTCCCCGGCGACTGGTTCTTCCCCACGGGCAACCTCGAGTGCGCGACCTCCGACGAGCACAAGGAACGCCTGGAGGCCCGCGTACAGCGGCTGGCCGGCATGGGCTACCCCGTCGAGCGGATCACCGCCGCCCGCGCCTTGACCCTGGAGCCCGACCTGGTGCCCCCGCCTCCCGGCGCCGAGTACGTGTTCTTCCCCGAGGAGGCGCACGTGCACCCGCTGCGGCTGCTCGGGAGCCTGCTCGGCGAGGCCCGCGACGCCGGGGCCGCGCTGGCGTGCGGGGCCGAGGTGACCGCGATCGAGACCTCGTCATCGGGCGTCACGGTGACGGCGGCCGACGGGCGGGCCTTCGACGGCGACGTGGTGGTCACCTGCGCCGGGCGCTGGACGCAGGGGGTGGCGGCGCTGGCCGGGGCCGAGGTGCCCATGCTCGACCCGGCCGTGTCCGGCGCGGTCACCAACGGTTTCCTCGTCACCACGACCCCGGTGCCCGCCCGCCTGTCCCGCGTGCTCCACTCCGACGGGCTCAACCTGCGGCCGGATGGCGGCGGGCGGCTGCTGCTGCAGTCGCTGCCGCTGGACGGGCGGGCGGACCCGGCCGTCCCGGTGCCCGGCGACGTCCAGGACTCGATCCTGGCCCTGATGGCGCGCGTGTTGCGGGCCGTGGACGGGGCCATGGTGGAGCGGGCGGTGGTCGGCCGGCGGGCGATGCCGGGGGACGGGCTCACGGTGGCGGGCTTCGCGGACGCGGAGCGGCGCGTGTACACGGTGGCCACGCACAGCGGGGTCACGCTGGCGCCGCTGCTCATGGGGGAGGTGGCGGGGGAGGTGTACGGCGAGGAGTCGCCGATGCTGGCGCCGTTCCGGCCGGCCCGCTTCGCCGATGGCACCGCCGGGCCCGCCCCTGCCCCGGCACGGCGGCCGGGGGAGCAGTGACTCCCCGCCGTATTTCGGCTGAGGTCCTTTCGGGAGAAAGGGTGCGTGGCTGGGGTCCCTTGGGAGCAGGCGCATGGGTGGGCCCCGGAGGGGCGGGGTTACCCGGTCGGTGGGATGTTCTTGAGGAAGAGGATGCCGTCGGTCGTGTGCACCTGGCCGGGGTCCAGGGCGAAGTAGCCGGAGCTCGTGTCGGTCTGGGGAGTCAGCTCGATGCCCTCCAGCGCCCCGGCCAGGCGTTCGGAGGCGATGAGGTAACCGTCGTGCGGCAGGGCGGCGTGCAGGACGCCTTCCAGGGTGTCCGGAGGGGTCGCCGCGCCGCCCGAGGTCGAGGCGATGAAGGCGTACGCGTCGCCCAGTTGCGCCGCGACGATCGAGCCGGCGCTCCACCACTCCAGCAGCAGGTCGCCGCCCTGCCAGCCCGCCGTCTGCCAGACGCTCCTGTCTCGCTGGAGGTGCCGGTTGTGGGCGTGGACCAGCGCCGGGCCGTAGCGGGGTGCGAGGGCCAGGAGGTTCTCGGCCATCATCGTGTCCCGCAACCCCATGAGGCGCATGACCCGGGCCGGCGACGTGTCCGCCATCCCCGCGTGGTAGCGGAGCAGGCCCGTGGCCGTACGCCCGAACAGGCAGGCCCGCCACCACGCCTCCCGCGAGGTCGCGGCGATCAGGCGCGGTGACTCCGCCGTGAGCAGGGCCACGAGGTCGTCCGCCATGAGGCGCAGCTCGACGGCGTCGGGCGAGCGGCCGACGGACCGCGCGGGGTCCATGGTGGCGTCGGGGTTCGTCCACCGGGAGTCGGCGCCGAGCAGCCGGTCGACGGTGTCGAAGGACGGCACGTCGAGGTGGGCGGCGAGATAGCCGTGCAGCCCGGCGAGGGCCGGACGGGGGCTGCCGGGCCCGGCCAGCTCGAGCGGCCCGTCGAAGCCGAAGAACCGGATCCGCTCGGCCGCGGGCCGGTGCCGGTTGTGCTCCCGCATCCAGCTCACGAGCTCCCGGTCGGCGGCCGAGCCGCCGAACCCGTGACTGAAGCCGCGCCGCATGACGTCGTCGAGCGTCCCCACGCCCTCCGTGACGTACGCGTCCACGACCAGCGCCGCGAGGCAGTCGCTCTCGATCGCGATCGACCGATGGCCCTCGTGCTCCACGAGGTGGCGGAAGACCTCGTTGCGCTGCCGGAGGAACGCCTCCTCGCCGTGCGTGGGCTCGCCGAGGCCGAGCAGGCGCGGCGGAGCCGGGAACGATCTGAGCAGCTTCGTGATCGCGGCGCCTTCGAAGGGCCAGCCGGAGTGAAGGATCGCGGATTCCATGCCTTCAACCGTATCGTTGAACCTTCTGTGTAAACTTTGCCCATGCCCCGCGAGCGACTCCGGCCCGTGGATCTGGCGCGCGAGCACGGCCTGTCCACGCAGGCGATCCGCAACTACGAAGAGGCGGGCATCCTCCCGCCGGCCGCGCGCACTCCCCACGGCTACCGCACCTATACCCCCGTCCACCGGGAGGCCCTGCGCGCCTTCCTCACCCTGATCCCCGGCCACGGCCACCAGACGGCCACCTCGATCATGCGGGAGGTGAACGGAGGCGCGGTCGAGGAGGCCCTGCGGCTCGTCGACGAGAGCCACGCGCAGCTGCTCGACGACCGCCGGACGCTGCAGGCCGTGGAGCGGGCGCTGCGCGACCTGACGGCGGAGGAGAGGCCCGGAGTGCCGGCGCCGGTGGAGCGGCCCGGGCCCGGTGGCGTCACCTTCATCGGCCCGCTGGCCAGGAGGCTCGGCATCAGGCCCGCGACGCTGCGCAAGTGGGAGCGCGCCGGGCTGGTCAATCCGCGCCGTGACCCTCAAACCGGTTACCGCGTCTACACGGCCGCCGACGTGCGCGACGCCCGGCTGGCCCACCAGCTCAGACGCGGCGGCTACCTGCTGGAGCAGATCGCCCCGCTGCTCGCCCAGGTGCGCTCCGCCGGGGGGATCGCGCCCCTGGAGGCGACCCTGCGGGACTGGCAGACCCGGCTGACGGCCCGCGGTCGCGCCATGCTGACCGGCGCCGCCGGGCTCGACGCGTACCTGAGCCACCCCGGGGGTCCCGCCGCGGTCGCGGAGGATTAAGATACAGGTCAGCTCTGTATCCTAATTGGCCATGACAGGCAGACGGGAACACGCCATGGGTGCCTACGTGCTCGGCTTCCACGACATCGACAAGACGCTTCTCCCCCTGGTCGGCGGCAAGGGGGCCAACCTCGGCGAGCTGTCCGCCGTCGAGGGGGTGCGGGTGCCGCCGGGCTTCTGCGTCACCACCGAGGCCTACCGCGCGGTCGTCGAGTCGGACGCGACGATCGCCGCGCTGATCGACGGGCTCTCCGGGCTGCGCGCGGACGACCGTGCCGGGATCGCCGAGGCGTCCGCCCGCCTCCGGGAGGCCGTCGAGACGCTGCCCGTACCGGCCGAGATCGAGGACGACATCCTGCGCCGCCTCGGGGAGCTCGGCGACGTGCCCTGCGCGGTGCGCTCCAGCGCCACCGCCGAGGACCTGCCGTCCAGCTCGTTCGCCGGGCAGCAGGACACCTACCTGAACGTCAGGGGAGCCCCGGCGGTGCTCGCGAGCGTGCGGCGCTGCTGGGCGTCGCTGTTCACCGACCGGGCGGTGGCGTACCGGATCAAGAGCGGCTTCGAGCACCGCGCGGTGCGCGTGTCGGTGGTCGTGCAGCAGATGGTCTTCCCCGAGGCGGCGGGCATCATGTTCACCGCCGACCCGGTGACGTGCAACCGGAAGGTGGTCTCGATCGACGCCGGGTTCGGCCTCGGGGAGGCGTTCGTGTCGGGCGTGGCGAACGCCGACAACTACCGCGTACGCGCGGGCGAGATCACCGCGCGCAACGTCGTCACCCAGGACATCGAGCTGCGCCCCTCCCCGGACGGCGGCACGGAGGAGCGGGAGATCGAGCCCGCCCGCCGGCACGTGCAGACCCTGAGCGACGAGCAGATCCTCCGCCTCGAACGCCTCGGCCGCCGCATCGAGAGCCACTTCGGCCGCCCGCAGGACATCGAGTGGGGCCTGGCCGGCGGCGAGTTCCAGATCCTGCAGAGCCGCCCGATCACCACCCTCTACCCGGTGCCCGGGACGGCCGACGGCAAGAACCACGTCTTCATGTCGTACGGCCACCGCCAGATGATGACCGACGCCTTCAAGCCCCTGGGCCTGTCGCTGTTCGCGCTCCTGCACGACCGGCTGGGCCGCTCGGCGGGAACGGTGTCCGGCAGCCGGTTCTACAAGGACGTCTCGCCCGAACTGTCCTCGTCGTGGGCGCGCGCGGTCACGCTCAAGAGCCTCGGCCAGGTGGACGTCCTCATGGCCAACGCCCTGCGCCAGGTCCTGACCAGGAAGGACTTCGTGCGCGACCTGGCCCACGGCAAGACCTCGATGCTGGACTTCGGCGAGGGCGGGCTGCTGCCGATGGCCCGCCAATATCTGAAGATGTCCGGCAAGGACGACACCGAGGCCGTGCCCGAGCTGATCGCCGAGAACGAGCGGACGGTCGAGGAGCTGCGCCGCGGCATCGCGGGCAAGTCTGGGGACGAGCTGTTCGCGTACATCCTGGACGACCACGACGTGCTGGCCCGGCTCACCTTCGACCCGCGCAGCGTGGCGGCGGCCTTCGTCGGCATCCAGGCGGTGAACTGGGTCAACAAGCGCATGAAGGCCTGGCTCGGCGTGCAGAACGCCGCCGACGCCATCGCCCAGTCCGCCGACCACAACGTGGTGGCCGCCATGGGCCTCGACCTGCTGGCCGTCGCGGACGCCGTCCGCCCGTACCCGGCGGTGGTCGAGCACCTCGAACGCGCCGGCCGGGACACGCTCCTCATCGGGCTCGACGGCCTGGAGGGCGGTCCCGAGGCCCGCCGCGCCCTTGAGGGCTACCTGCGCACGTACGGGATGCACTGCTCGGGCGACATCGACATCACCCGGACCCGGTGGAGCGAGGACCCCACCCAGCTCGTCCCGCTCCTGCTGAGCAACGTCCGCAACTTCGCGCCCGGCGAGCGCGCCCGCAAGGTCGAACGCGGCCGCGCCGAGGCCGAGAGCACCATCGCCGGCCTGCTGGAACGCCTCAGGGCGCTGCCGGGCGGCGAGCGGAAGGCGAAGAAGGCGGCCCGGCAGATGAGCCTCATCCGCCACTTCATCGGCTACCGCGAGTACTCCAAGCACGCCCTGCTCCAGCGCTACGAGCTGTACAAGCGGGCGCTGCTGGCCGAGGCCGCCGAGCTCGTCGCCCGCGGGGTGATCAGGGACCCGCAGGACGTGTACTTCCTGTCGCTGGAGGAGTTCAGGGAGGTCGTGCGGACCGGGAGGATCGACCCCGCGCTCATCGACGAGCGGCGGGAGGCGTTCGAGGAGGACCGGAAGCTGACGCCGCCGCGCGTCATCACCTCCGAGGGTGAGGTGATCTCCGGCGAGTACGACACCGGCGCCCTGCCCGAAGGCGCGCTGGCGGGCATCGCCGTGTCGTCGGGCGTCGTCGAGGGGCGCGCCCGCATCGTGCTGAGCATGGACGAGGCGGACGTCGAGGAGGGTGACATCCTCGTCACCGTCTACACCGACCCGAGCTGGTCGCCGCTGTTCGTCTCGGTCAAGGGTGTCGTGATGGAGGTCGGCGGGGTGATGACCCACGGCGCCGTGGTCGCCAGGGAGTACGGCCTGCCCGCGGTCGTCGGCGTGGAGAACGCCACCCGGCGCATCGAGGACGGCCGGCTCATCCGCGTCAACGGTACCGAGGGGTACGTCGAACTCCTCTGACCCTGGTGCGGCCGCGTCACCGGCGCGGCCGCACCAGGAAGGGTCAGCGGACCTTGGCGAAGAACGCGCGCAGGTCGGCCGCGAAGCGGCCGGGCTGCTCCATGGCGACGAAGTGGTGTCCGGCCGTGTTGTCCTCCGGCCAGTGCAGGATGGTGTTGTGCCGCTCGGCGAGCCGCCGGATCCCGGGCGGCCCGCTGTAGACGCCGGTCGGCACCACCGTCTGCCCCTTCGGCCAGCCGAGCCCCGTGCTCTCGTAGTAGGGCCAGGACGAGGTGCCGAAGGTCCCGGTGAGCCAGTAGAGGCTCACGTTCGTGAGGAAGAGGTCGCGGTCGATCACCTCCTCCGGCGTCTTGGCCGCGACGGTGAACTCCTTGAACTTCTGCGTCATCCAGGCCAGCGCCGCCACCGGGGAGTCGTGCCAGCCGTAGGCGAAGGTCGCCGGCGCCGCGCGCAGCAGCCCGTGGTGGTCCACGCCGTTCATCCAGTCCTGCTCCTGCAGCCGCGCGAACGCCGCCCGCTCGTCCTCGGTCATCTCCGGGACGTCGTCCTGGGTGGGGAAGCCGAGCCCGCTGATGACGTAGACGCCGATCACGTGCTCCGGGTCGGCCGTGGCGACCTCCGGGGCGACGTACGCGCCGTAATCGCCGCCCTGGGTGCCGTAGCGGTCGTACCCGAGGCGGCGCATCAGCTCCGCCCAGATCCGCGCCACGCGCGTGACGTCCCAGCCCGTCTCGCGCGGCGGCGCGGAGAACCCGAATCCGGGCAGCGACGGCACGACGACGTGGAACGCCTGGGCGGGGTCGCCGCCGTGCGCGCGGGGGTCGGTGAGAAGCTCGATCAGGTCGGCGAACTCCACGAAGGAGTTCGGCCAGCCGTGCGTGAGGATGAGCGGCAGGGCGTCCGGCTCGGCGGAGCGCACGTGCAGGAAATGGATGTCCTGACCGTCGATCTCCGTCATGAACTGCGGGAACCCGTTCAGCCGCGCCTCGTGCCGGCGCCAGTCGTAGCCGTCCCGCCAGTAGGCGGCCAGCTCCTCGAGGTGCGCGGCGGGGACGCCGCGGCTCCAGCCCTCACCCGGCAGCTGCCGGGACCACCGGGTACGGGCCAGCCGGTCGTTCAGGTCGTCCAGGTCGGCCTGGGGGATGTCGATGTGAAAAGGGCGGATCTCGGTGCCCATGATTGTCCTCCTGCGGTCGCGATGACGTGCCGACAGTAGGAGCCATCTAGGTCGATCCATGTCCTAGATGACGCCCATACTTGGAGTCATGAGCGACACCCCCGCACGGCTGCTCGCGCTGCTGTCGTTGCTGCAGACCCCGCGCGAATGGCCCGGCAGCGAGCTGGCCGAACGGCTGGAGGTCAGCCCCCGAACGGTCCGCCGCGACATCGACCGCCTGCGCGAGCTCGGTTACCCGGTGCAGGCGACGATGGGGGCGGCGGGCGGTTACCGGCTCATCGCCGGCAAGGCCATGCCGCCGCTGCTGCTGGACGACGAGGAGGCGGTGGCCATCGCGGTGGGCCTGCGCGTGGCGGCCGGGCAGCCGGTGGACGGCATGGAGGAGGCCTCCGTGCGCGCTCTGGCCAAGCTGGAGCAGGTGCTGCCGGCGCGCCTGCGGCAGCGCGTCGGCGCGCTCGGGGCCGCCACGGTGTCGATGACGGCCGCGAACGGGCCGAGCGTCGATCCGCAGAACCTGGCGGTGCTCGCCTGGACGGCCGCCAACCGCGAACGCCTGCGCTTCGACTACCAGGCGAACGACGGGAGCCGGTCCAGCCGGCTGGTCGAGCCCTACCGCCTGGTGGCCGGCGGGCGCCGCTGGTATCTGCTCGCGTACGACAACGACCGCGACGACTGGCGGATCTTCCGCGTCGACCGGCTCAGCGCCCCGCGGCCGACCGGCGTCCGGTTCGCGCTCCGTGAGCCGCCCGAGCCGGACGCGGCCGCCTTCATCACCCGCAAGATCTACTCGCTCGCCCCCACCTACGAGGTGCGGGCCACCCTGCGCCTGCCGGCCGAGGAGGCGATCGAGCGGCTCGGCGCCGCTCCGGGCGACGTCCGGCCCGTCGACGGGCACAGCTGCGAGCTGCACGGGCACGCCGACACCCTGGAGTGGCTGGCCGCGCGGCTGCTCATGCTCGGCTGCGAGTTCGAGGTGCACGAGCCGCCGGAACTGCTGGCGTACCTGCGGGCGGTGGGCGGCCGCGCCGTCCGGGCCGCCGGTGTTGCCGCGGGCTTTACTGACCTGTAAGTATGTGCGGATGGAGGATCGGCGGCTCAGTCCGGGCGGGCAGCGGTTGCTGGAGGTGGCGACCGAGGTCTTCTACGCCGAGGGCATCCGCGCCACCGGCGTCGACACGCTGGTGGAGCGGGCCGGGGTGTCCAAGCCGACCCTGTACGCCCAGTTCGGGTCCAAGGAGAACCTGGTGGCGGCGGTCCTCGCCCGCCGCAGCGCCGCCCGGCAGGCCGCCCTGAGCGCGTACCTGGCCGGCAGCGACGTCCGGGGCGGGCAGGCGGTGCTGGCGGTCTTCGACTGGCTGGCCGAGGGGCACGGCCGCGAGGGCTTTCGCGGGTGCCCGTTCACCAACGCGGCGGTCGAGCTGCCCGATCCCGGGCATCCGGCGCGGGCGGTGATCTCGGCCTACAAGTCGTGGCTGCGCGGGACGCTCGCCACGCTGGCCGGGCAGGCGGGCCTGGCGCGGCCCGAAGAGGTGGGCGACGCGTTGCTGCTGCTCATCGACGGCGCCAACGCGCGCGTGGTGGTCGACGACGACCGTACGGCGATGCTGCGCGCCAGGGCGGCGGCGGCCAGGCTGCTCGGCGCGGCCGGCTCGTGAGGGTCAGGCGCCGGGCCGGAGCGGTCCGGCGTGCTTGACGGTCTGCAGGACGGGGGCGGTCTCGATGGTGCGGATCTCGGGCAACGCCCCCAGCCGGTGGGTGATGTAGCGGTGCAAATGATCGGTGCCGGAGCACAGCGCGTGGGCCAGCAGGTTGGTGGGGCCGGTGGTGTGGGCGACGGCGGCGAGCTCGTCGTGGCCCGCCAGGGCGGTGGCCACCCGGTCGAGGTGCGCCGGCGCGATCGCCATCCAGAGCAGCGCCTGGGTCGCGACGCCGAGGGGGACGGGGTCGATCTCGAGGTCGAAGAAGATCGTGCCGTGGGCGCGCAGGTCGGCCAGGCGCCGCGCCACCGTGGCCTCGGACCAGCCGGTGCTCCTGGCGAGGTCGGCGTAGCCGGCGCGGCCGTCGTGGCGCAGGGCGTCGAGCAGGGCCTGGTCGGCGCGGTCCAGTGACGGCCGGCCCGACGGCGCGGCGGGCACGTCAGCCGCGGCCGGCCTGAGCTGCCGTTGCTGCTTCTCGTCGAGCGTCTGGGCGATGCCCTGCCACGCGGTGGGCCCGCCCCGGTAGGGGTGGAGCAGGTACTGGGCGGAGACCGACGTGATCCCCGCCTTCCTGGGCAGGTCGTGCAGCAGCATCGAAGGCGGGTCGTCCACGCCGTGCGGGACGTGGACCATGGCGAAGATCTCGGTGCCGCCGGACAGCAGCTTGATCCATGACGTGTCGGGCCGTCGGGCCAGGGCCTGGGCGAGGGTACGGGTCGCGACCGGGCTGGTGGTGAGGCGGACCACCCACTGGCTGCGCCCCACCCGGGACGGGTCGGGCAGCCCGACGACGCGCAGGGAGGCGTTCGCGCGCAGCCGCTGGTAGCGGCGGGCCACGGTCTGGGTGGACACGCCCAGCACCCGGGCGATGCCACTGAACGGCGCCCGCCCGTCGATGTGCAGGGCATGGATCAAACCGCGGTCCAGATCGTCGAGCATGAGCAAATAATGCACGAGATCCGGCTTCGTGGAAAAATCCCCCGAACATCGCGGGCATTGTGGAATCGTCGATGCCGGTGGCCGCAGCCTTGGTCGCGGAAGTCATCCGTACGACTGAGGGGGCTGGACATGCCGGTTCGGGAGGATCCGACGATGGCCTACCGGTGGCGGTGGGTCGTGCTGGGCGCGCTGCTGACCGCTGAGGCGATGAACGTGCTGGACTCGACGATCGTGCAGGTGGCGGCGCCGGTGATCCGCGCCGGGCTCGGCGGCTCCGAGTCCGCCATCCAGTGGTTCAGCTCGGCCTACACGCTGCCGTTCGCGGCGTTCCTGATCTTGGGTGGCCGGCTGGGGGACATGCTCGGCCGCAAGCGGGTGTTCCTGATCGGGATCACCGGGTTCACGCTGGCGTCGTTGTGCTGCGCGCTGGCGCCCGGCGCGGGCGTGCTGATCGGCGCGCGGGCGCTCCAGGGCACGGCCGCCGCCTTGATCATCCCGCAGACGATCGGGTTGATCCGCTCGATGTTCGCCGGAGCCGAGCTGGCCAGGGCCATGAGCACCATCGGGCCCGTCATGGGCCTGTCGGTGATCTTCGGGCCGATGCTCGGGGCCGTGCTTACCCACGCCGATCTGTTCGGCTCGTCGTGGCGGGCGGCGTTCCTGGTCAACGTGCCCCTCGCCGTCGCAGTGCTCGCCGTCGGCCCCTGGCTCCGCGAGGACCGGGCCGCGCGGCCGCCCCGGGTGGACGTGCCCGGGACCGGGCTGGCGGTGCTGGGTGCCGGGCTGGTGGTCTACCCGCTCATCGAGGGCGGCGACGCCATCTCGCCGGGGTGGGGCGCGGCCATGCTCGTCGCCGGGGTCCTCGTCCTGGTGGCATTCGGGCTCCACCAGCGCCGCCGGGCCCGGCTGGGGCGTGCTCCCCTGGTCGAGCCGAGCCTGTTCGGCGACCGGGTCTTCCCGGCCGCGCTGGCGACCTCGACGCTGCTGTTCGCGGTGACCAACGGGCTGATGCTGGTCATCGTGTTGCAGGTGCAGCTCGGCCTGGGCCGCGACGTCCTGACCGCCGGGCTGACCCTGCTCCCGTGGTCGGTCGGGCTGGCGATCTCCTCTGCGGTCGTGGGCGCGCGGATGACGCCGCGCCGCCTGTCACGGGTCATGTTTGCCGGGCTCGCCGTCCTGTTCGCCGGGGTGCTCGGGGCTCTGGCCGCCTACGCGGGCGCGTACCCGTGGCCGCTGCTCGCGGCGCTGGCGGTGTGCGGGGCCGGGAACGGCATGGTCACCGTCCCGTTCTTCACCGCCGCCCTGGCGCGCCTGCACCCCCATCAGGTCGGGTCGGCGGCCGGTCTGCTCAACGCCGTCCAGCAGTTCGGCGGCACGCTGGGGATCGCGCTGCTCGGCAGCGTCTTCCTGCACGGCCTGGGCGGCGGCTCTGACGGGAACGCCGCGGCGGTGCCGGCATTCGGGCTCGGCCTCGTGCTGCTGGCCGCCACGGCCGTCGCCGCGGCGTTCATGAGGGCCCCCGTCGCTCCCGCGCCGCAGCGGGAGCGCGCGGCCGTGGGCGAGCCGGCCCGAACCCGGCTCTGACCCCGTCAAAGGGCTGGTCGATGCGTGAGGCCCGAGATTGTCGTGGGTGATCGCTAGGGTCACCGTCATGGTTGACGCAGCGGAGGTGTGGTCATGCGCCGGTTCTTCCCGGTCCGCATCGGAGGTGGCCGGATGAGCGCGTGGGAGCGCCTGGTCAAGCCGGCCAAGGGCGGTGACGTGGCCCGCGTCTTCCGCCTGCTCCTCGAGCTGGACGCCGACGATCGCAAGGCGGTGGCGGCGCAGCTGCCGCGCCACCTGTCCGGGCTGCGGGTGGAGGACTGGTGGTCCTGGCGGCACCAGCTCAGGCCGTTGCGGCTGGCGGGCGTGGCGTGCCTGGGCGGCGCGGCGGCCGTCACGGCGTGGCTGTTCAGACGCGAGTTCCAGTGGATCGAGCCCGACGACGAGCGCGTCATCCTGCTGCTGCGGCAGCGGCCGGCCGAGTGGCGGGCGGACGTGGCCCGCCGCATCGCCGCCCGCCTGCGCCTCAACGACATGCGCCACTGGGAGGTGGCCGCGGCGCTCGTGCGCGAGACCGGGATCGAGCCGCCGGACGGCGACGCGTTCATGGTGGGCTGGTTACGCGCGCTCCACCCGGGGACGGCGGCCACCGATCCGCTGTTCACCGCGTTCGCGCCGCGGCTCTTCGAGGTCGACGGCCTGGGCGAGGCCCTTCCCGCGCAGGTGGGGACCGTCGCCCGGCTCGTCGAGGACGGCCTGCTGGAGCGCAAACCGGTCATCGACGGCATCGTGGGGCGGCTGCTGCGTGACGGGCCGTCGGCGCTGAGCGCCCTGGTCGTCCTGCACGATCGGCTCGACCTCGACATCGACGAGTCCGCCGAGCGGGCCAGAGACTACACCCGGCTGCTGCCCGCCGGGCCGGTCGCGGTGGCCGACCTGGCGCTGGCGCAGCTGCGGCGGCTGGAGGAGGCGGGGCGGCTGGAGGAGGAGCTGTTCGCCGAGGCGATGGAGGCGCTGGCGTTCCGGCCGGAGAAGAAGCTGCTGCGCGCGGCCCTGTCGTGGGCGGGCGACGCCGTGCTGCGTGACGCCCGCCGCGCGGACGTCGTGCTGGCCGCCATGTCCCTGATCTTCGCCCAGGACACGCTGGCGTTGCAGGAGCGGGCCGTGCGGCTGGCCGTCAAGCTGGCCCCGCGGGCGGGGGAGGCCGGCCGGGAGGCGGTGCGGCAGGCGGCGGCCGGGCTGCCCGAGGAGCTGCTGGAGCGGGTCTCGGCGGCGTACGGGGGTGACATCGCCGCCGAGGAGGTGATCGTCACGCCGCTGCCGGCGGTGGGGCAAGGGCCGGCGTTGCCGCCGCCGTACGCCTCGCCGGACCAGCTCGTACGCGCGGTGAGCGCCCCCGAGGTGGACCCGCACACGTACGAACGCCTGCTGGCCGGCCTGGTCGAGTGGTCGCGGCGGGCGCCCGACGCGCTGCGCGAGGCGTTACGTCCCTGGCTGGAGCCGTTCGATTCGATCTTCTTCGGTCACAACCGCGAGGACCCGGTCCATGCCGTGCGCCGGGCGTTCCTGGCGTTCGCCGCGCCGGAGGCTGCGGACGCGCTGCCCAAGGACGCCATCCGGCAGCCGCCGACCCTGGGCGGGTTCAAGCAGCTCTACTTCGGCCGCGCGGCCGAGCTCGCGCGCTCGTTCGAGGAGGGTGACGGCTACCCGGTCCTGCTGGCCACGCCCACGGCGGGCAGCGGCCACGTCGATCCCGGGGTGCTGCTCGACCGGCTCGAGCTGCTGGAGGCCGCCGGGGCGCGGGCACTGCCCGGCGACCTGGTCCAGGCCCTGCTGCGGCTGCCCCGCGACCTCCCCGACGGGTGCGTGCGGCGGGCACAGCGGTTGACCTCCGAGGCGGGCCGCGCGTGCGCCGCCTGGATGCGCGACGGCGGGGCCCCCGATCCGCGGGTGACGGTCCACCTGCGCACCGAGCGCAACGGCTACTACCTGTCGGGTTTGCCCGCCCTGCGCCCTGTGCTGGACGTGCCGGACGATCTTCCCGAGGAGCTCCGCCCGCTCTACCGGCCGCAGACCGGCTACGCGTTCACGCTCGAGTGGTGGCCGCTCGCCATGCCCTCGCACCCGGAGATCGTGGCCGCGCACATGGTCTGGATGATGTCGATCTGCATCGACTCCAGCGAGTCGCAGACGCAGTCGCTGGTCGGCCTGGCCCACGCCGACGGGCCGCTCGGCAGCGCCGTGGCGCACGCGCTCGCCTGCGGCATGGGTCACGAGAACGCCGCCGACCGCGCCGCGGCCACCGACGCCCTCCTGACGCTGGCCGCCCGCGGCCGGGTGCCGGCGCAGGCGCTGGCGGAGACGCTCACCAAGCTGATCGTCGAGGGGTTCCTCAAGCTCAACCGGGTGGTGTCGGTGCTCGACGACGCCACGCAGGCCGGCGCGCACGAGGCGGTGTGGGAGGTGGTCGTGCGGCTCCTGCCCGGGCTGCTGCCCCAGGAGGGCGAACGGCCCCGCGCGGGCGCGGCCGACCTGCTGGCGGCGGGGGCTCGGGCGGCCAGGATCGCCGGCGTACGGGCCGAGCTGCCGGATGTGGCGGCGGTGGCGGCCCGCAAGGGGTCGAGCAGGCTGGTCCAGGAGGCGCGGCGGCTGCAGCACCTGGTCGCCCTCCCTAAGAAATCTACTTTGTAAAGGCGCCGGGCTGATGATCATCCTCGATCCCACAGAGAACAACCTTGTCGGCAAGGTCGAGAGGCTGCTGTCGCCTGCCACCGTCGTCGGGTGGCGGCGGCTGGAGCCCTGGGCGGTCGCGCGGGCGGAGCTGAGCGGCTCGCACGGCTCGGTGATCGTGAAGTGGATGCGGCCTCATGGGCCCGGTCCCGACCGTTCGGAGTCGTGGCGGTTGCCGAGCGAGGTGGCCGCCTTGGGGTTCCTGTCCGAGGATCTCGGCGTGCGGCTGGCGCCGCGGGTGGTGGCCGCGGATCCGGCGGCGGAGCTGGTGGTGCTGGAGGATCTGGCGCCGCGGGTGCCGCTGGACGGCCTGCTGCGGGCGGACGGGGCGGCGGCGCACGGGGAGCGGCTGGCGGCGTTCGCCCGGGTGCGCGGTGAGCTCAACGCCGTGACCGCCGGCCGGGCGGAGGTCTACTACGCGCGCAGGGCGGCTCTGGGGGCGGTCGATCGGGTGGCGGACTGCGTGGGGAGGTTCGCCGGGTTCCGGGAGGAAGGGCGGCTGCAGGTCGCGGCCTTGGGAGTGGAGGTCGCCGGTGGTGCTGAGCGGGAGCTGGCGGTGGTGCTGGAGGAGCTGGGGGACCCGGGCCCCTTTTTGGCGTTGAGCAACGGGGATCCGGAGGCGAACAACGTTCTGGTGCGGGCGGCGGGGGCGCCGGACGCGCGGGTGATCGATTTCGAGTTCGCCGGGTTCACGCATGCGCTGCATGACGCGGTCTGCCTATACGTTCCGGGTCCCGCGTGGCTGTCGGTGGACGGGGGGATGGGGGAGGCGTATCGGCGGGCTCTGGCCGTGGGGGTGGCGGAGGCGGAGGACGATCGGCGGTTCGGGTTCGGGCTGGCGGCGGCGTGCTTCTCGTACGTGTTGCTGCGGTTGCAGCGGTTGTCGCAGGTGGATGGGCGGGCGGCGGGTGATGACAGCCGGGTGCAGCTGGTGGCGACGGTGGAGGCGGCGGCCCGGGTGGCTGAGTCGTTCGGTGTGCTGCTGGGGCTGGCCGGGTGGGGGTGGCGGGTGGGCGAGGCGCTGCGGCGGCGGTGGCCGGACGCGGATGTGGACGTGGCGGGGTTCCCGCCGTTCGCGCCGCGCCGCCGGTGAGGAGACCGTCCGTGGGGAGGACATCACCCGGCTCTCCCCGCTCAAGCACCGCACCCTGAACCCGTTCGGCCGCTGCAGCTTCACCGCCTCGACCCCGGCCGCCGGCGCCCTGCGCCCGCTGCGCGACCCGGACGCGCCCGAGCTGGACGAGGACGACGAAGGCGTGGACTGAACGCCCGCATCGGGTGACGCGGGCATATCAGGTGGCCGGGGTGCTCGGAAATCGCAAGCGTCGGTAGGGGGGCTGATGTCAGGCTGCCTGGTATGTATAACTAAGCCGTGATTGGTGCGGCCGTCCTGGCGGCCTGCTCGATCTTCGCGCAGTAGGCTGCACGGGCTTTCTCGTCGATCTGCTGCTCGTGTTCGGGGCGCATCCCGGTCCGGCCGTCGAGGCCCTCGCGCAGGATATCGGCGTGCCCGGCGTGCCGGTTGGACTCGCCGAGGACATGGACCATGACGGCGAACAGGTTCGTGTTGGGATAAGGCTCCGGCCACCACGGCACGTGGCCGGGGGCGTCGAGGGGAAGCTCGTTGATCGTCGCGTCCGAGTGTTCCCACGTGCGCCGGTAGAACCCGATGATCTGATCGCGGGTCTCGTCCTCGGTCGCCCACAGATCGCTGCCGTCGGAGTCCTGCCACCGGGGCAGCGGTTCGGGGGAAGGGCGGTCGAAGACCTCGCCGAAGTACCTGGCCTCGACGCTGGCCACGTGTTTGACCAGGCCGAGGAGGTTGGTCCCGGTCGCTGTCAAAGGTCGGCGGGCGTCGTATTCGGACAAGCCGTCGAGTTTCCAGAGCAGCGCCTTGCGGTCCCGCCGCAGTCTCCCGTGCAGGTTGTCTTTCGCGAATTCATCGATCATGCGGCATGAGCCTGCCATGGGCTCCTCGTGGTCTCAAATCCCGTACGTGGTCCGCAACGACCGGCAGAGCCGAGGCCCGGCCATGGCCGCCGTGACTTCCTCACGCCGGCGGCGGCCCGCGACGGTCTGCAGGCCGGGCTCGACGCGTTGCGCGCCACCCCGAGCCGCCGGTTCCGCCACGAGCTGGAGCTGCTCGCCCGGCACGTGCCCATCCCCGCCTGGCTGGGCGCGCTCGCCGACCGCCCGTCCGCGCCCGCTCCTCGACCGTGCACATCTCCGAGATGTTCCGCCTCGTACGCGGCACCGGGCACATCCTCGTGGGCGCCGCCCCGCCGTGGCGGCCGAGAAGACCGACGACGTCCGCACCGCGTACCTGGAGGGCCGCTCGATCGCTGCCCGCGACCACGGCGTCAGCCGCGGCGCGATCCGCACGGCGGTCGCCGACCTCATGCCCGACCACGACGCCATCTCGCAGGAGGACACCCCCGCTCCGGAGCTGCCGGTCACCCTCGACATGCCGGGCAAGGTCGCGGACTTCCTCCGCGCGTCCGGCCTGGAGTCCGCCGAGCGGGCCGCGCTCGACCAAGGGGTGACCGTACGGCGCGGCCAGGGCTACAGCCTGCGCATCACGGCCGTGCCAGGGTCCATCGCCAACCGCTCGACGGCGGCCAGGGTGTCCCCACCGTCGGTGCCCAGCGCAAAGCCCGGCGCGAGTACGAGAACCGCGTCACCGGCCTCGGAGTTCCGGACTGAACAAGATCACCGGCTTGGTGTTGACCGCTGTACCGATGTTCCCCGAGGCCGGTAGCGCAGGTGGGGGTTGCGCTGCCGGTCGACGATGATCGCGGTGGTCAGCCCGTCCGGTGCGGGTCAGGTGGTGATGTCGGCTTCGATGCGGGTGACGGCGGTCATGGCGCCGTAGGCGAGCAGGAAGACGGTGCAGTGGTCGCTGAAGCGGCGGTCGGTGGCCCGCCAGGCGGCGACGTGCTCGTCGGTGATGGCGTGCGGCGCCAGGCCCGCGAGGATCGCGACCCGCGCCCCCGCCCGCTCGTCCGGTGTCAGGCCCGCCAGCGGCAGGTCGAGCCAGTCGCCGACCGGCAGGCGGCGGCCCCGGTGCTCGGCGATCACCTCGGCCGTCACGTCCGCGGCCTCAGGGGTGAGCAGGCCGGCGCCCTGGGTGGCGGTGGCGGTGAGGGCGGCGTACGCGGCGCCGATCGGGTGGTCGGCGGCCCACGGCGGGGGTGGCGCGGTGGGCAGGCCGTCCAGCAGGGGGAGCGTGGCGCCGGGGCGCAGGTCCTGGTCGAGCGGGCGCAGGACGGGGGCGCCGTCGAAGGGCGGTTCGTCGTCGGGGGACAGGGTGCCGGGGGTCAGCCCGGCGGGCAGCATGGCGGCCGCTACCCGGTCGACGAAGTGCGTGAACAGGAGCGTGCCGAGGAATTCGGCGGCTTCGGGTCCGGCGGGGAACGGGGGCCGTTGCGGCTCCCGGGCGGCCACTCCGGTGGAGGCGGCCCAGTCCAGCAGGGCGGCGAGCCTGGCGTCGGCGGGCGGGTCGCCGCGTTCGATGGCCTCGGCCAGGTGCGGCTCGCCCAGCAGGCGCAGCACCGACAGAAACGCCTGAATGTCGTAGTCGAGGTCGTTGGCCTGCGCCGCGCCGAGCGCCACGACGGCCTTCTCCAGTGCCGGGACGTCGCCGGCCAGCTGGCTCTCGCGCATGAGCGACCAGCCCGCGGCCATGAGCTCGGGGGAGGGCGACATCATCATCACGGCCGGGCCGATGCTGCTGAACTCGGCGTTGACCTGCGCGTACACTTCGGCCACCACGCCGCGGGCGCGGTGCGGGAGGACGGGGGTGATGTGCCGTACCAGGGTCGATGACATGGGGCGATGCCTTTCTTCCGGATGAGGTGTCGAGCATCGCGGTCCGGGCGTGGTGGTGTCGTCGTCCCGGTGACGTCACCGCCCTATACTCCCCGGGGGGTATCAGGAGGTGCGGCTACGGCGGGTGGAGTACGGACGACGACACCACCACCGAAGGTCAGGCGTGGTCGGCCAGGGCGGCGGGGCATCCGGCTGCCGAGGGCGAGCCGGGCAGGCGACGGCGCTCGGCCACGCGGTCGGGTTCGCCCTCGACACGCCGTGGGAGAAGGTGCGGGCGCGACACCGCCCCTGCGCTGGAGGCGTCGAGGAGGGTCGCGGCCGGGCGTCCGTGAAAGGATCGTGGGTGGACGCCGTCGTCTCCCGTGAAGGACGTGGTCGGATGCGCCGTTACAGGAACGGCAAGGTCGCGGCTGTGCTCGCCGTCGTCTACGCCGCTCTCGTGGTGGTTCTCGGCGTGGTCTCGCTGGTGATCCTGCTGACGGTGCGGGATCCGATCCTGCTGAGCGGCGTCGCGCTCGTCGGCGTCACCTTCCCCCTCGGCTGGCTGATCTGGTGGGGATGGCACCTGGTGCCGCCTCAGATCGCGAACCCGGTGCTGCTCACCGTGGTCCTGGCCGGCGCCGGTCTGCTGCAGGCGTGGTTGATCTGGCGGATCTTCCGGGGGCGTCCGGTCCCCGGAGACGGAGTGTGATCGTAGGCCGCGGCCGTCAGATGGCGGCCGTGATCTCGTCGCGGTGCTCGTTCAGCCAGTCGTCGAGGGAGCGCAGGCGGGGGTTGAGCTCGCGTGCCAGGCCGAGGTCACGTACGCCGGTGAAGTACGCGGACGCCTCGGAGTAGAACTCGAACATGTTGCCGATCTCGACGGCGCCGGGGAAGCCGGCGGCCCGCATCTGGTCGTAGGTCAGCGGCGCGTAGGTCACCGGCTCCCCGAGCAGCGTGGTGAACTTCTCCGCGAGTTCCTTGCCGTCGGCGTGCTCGCCGGCGATGCTCACGGTGCGGCCGACGAACTCCGGGCCCCGCCGGAAGATGCCGAGCGCGGTGCGGCCGATGTCCTCGGCGGCGATCATGGACATCGGGTTGCCCGCCATGGGCAGGGTCAGCACGAGGCGGCCGCTCGCGTCGCGGTGCGGGCCCTGTCCCTGGAGGAAGGCCTCGTAGTAGAAGGTGGTCTGCAGGAACGTGGTCGGCACGCCGAGACCGGTGAAGGCCGCGTTGGCCTCGGCCTTGGCGTCGAAGTGCGGCACCGCGTACTCCCCGAGCAGCGTCGGCACCCGGCGGCCCAGGTGGGCGAAGTGCGGCCGGGTGTCCTCGAGCGTGGACCACACGACGTGCCTGAGCGCGGCGGCCTTGGCGGCGCGGGCGGCCGCGTGCGCCTGGTCGATCTCCATGCGGGCGGCATCGCGCGCGGCCTCCTGCTCGGGGGTGCGCCGGGCCCAGAAGTTGGTCACGACGTACGCGCCCCAGGCCCCGGCGAAGGCGTGGTGCGCGCTGTCCTCGTCGTCGAGGTCGGCGTACACGACCTCGGCGCCCTGCTCGGCCAGGGCGCGGGCCTGCGGGGAGGCGGTGTCGCGGGTGAGGGCGCGGACGGTGAACGGTCCGTCGGGGTCGGCGAGGATGGCGCGGACCAGTCCGCCGCCCTGCGCTCCGGTGGCCCCGACCACGGCGATGATCTTCTTGTCGGTCATGCCTCCACCTTGGCGGCGTTCTCGCGCGGGCGCCTGCCCCTGTCCTGGGTACCCATGCCAGGGGATGGGAGCGGCCGCCGGATGCGGCGACAATGGGGGCATGGGAGAGCAGCTGGGGGAGTTCCTTCGCGCCCGCCGTGCCGCGTTGACGCCCGAGGCCGGCGGCGTGCCGACCTACGGCACCTCGCGCCGGGTGCCGGGCCTGCGCCGTGACGAGGTGGCGCAGCTGGCCGGGATCAGCGTCAACTACTACACGCGCCTGGAGCAGGGCGAGAGCCATCAGATGTCGGACTCGGTGCTGGAGGCGCTGGGCAACGCCTTCCAGCTGACCGCCGATGAGCGCATGCACCTGGTGCGGCTCGCCCGGCCCGAACAGGTGCAGGTGGCGCGCCGTCCCTACGGCCCCGAGCGGCTGCGCCCGTCGGTGGTGGCGCTGGTGGAGGGGGTCGCCGACCAGGCGGCGATCATCCTCGGCAGGTACTTCGACCTGCTCGGCGCCAACCGGCTCGGCTACGCGCTGTACGGCCTGAACCCCGGTCAGCGGGTGAACCTGGCCAAGACGATGTTCCTCGACCCGGCCATGCGCGACCTGTATCCCGACTGGGAGACGCACGCCGACGAGGTCGCCGCCTACCTGCGCATGGCCACCGGCGACATGCCGGACGATCCCCTGCTGGCCGAGCTGATCGGCGAGCTGAGCATCAAGAGCCCCGACTTCACCCGCGTCTGGGGCAGCCAGCGGGTCGCCGAGTGCACCTACTCGGTGCGGCGGGTCAACCATCCCCTCGTCGGCCCGCTGGAGCTCAACGAGGAGACCATGCGCGTGCCCGACGACCCCGGCCAGCGGATCATCTTCCTCGGCGCGGCGCCCGGGACGGACTCGGCCGAGCGCCTGCGGCTGCTCGACTCGCTGAGCGCCTGACCGCGGGGCGAGGGCAGCAGGACCATCAGCGCCACCAGTACGGCCGCGGCCGGCGCTCCCCAGAACAGGACGTCGGGGATGGCCGCCGCGGTCGCCTCCGGGCTCGGGGCACGGCCCTGGAGCTGCCGGGTCAGGAGGTTGCCGAAGATCGCCACGCCGAGCGAGAGGCCCAGCCCGCGGACGGACACCGTGGCCGAGGTGGTGGCGGCCAGCTCCGCGGGGGAGGCCGCGTTCTGCGCGAGGACGACCAGGTTCTGCATGAGCAGCCCGAAGCCGGCTCCCAGCACGCCGATCCCCACGGCGAGCAGGACGTACGGACTGCCGGGCTCGAGGCGGCTCAGCAACGTGAATCCCAGCACCGCGATCACCGACCCGGCGATCAGGTACGGCTTGAACCCGCCGCCGATGCGGGCTCCGGCCAGGAAGGAGACGGCCATGAACGTCAGGACGTACGGATTGAGCGCCAGGCCGGCCTGGGTGGCGCCCATCCCGTACGCGGCCTGTAGATAGGTCGGCAGGTAGACGATCGAACCGCCGAGCAGCGCGCCCAGCAGCGCGGTGGCCGGTAGCGCGACCCGCAGGACCGGGCCGGCCAGCAGCCGCGGCGGCAGGAGCGGGTTGGCCGCGCGCCGTTCCCACCAGACGAACAGGCCCAGCAGCACGGCGAAGGCCGCGACCAGGGCGAGGATCACCCCGGAGGTCCACGCGTGGGTCCGGCCGCCCCATTCGGCCACCAGCAGCAGGGCCACGATCGCGCCCGCGATCAGCGCGGCCCCCGGCAGGTCGACCCTGCCGTCCCCGCCGGGCCTGGGCAGCCGCAGCGCGTAGGCGGTGAGCGCCACGCTGAGCAGGCCGAGCGGCAGGTTGATGTAGAAGATCCAGCGCCAGCCCCAGGCGTCGGTGATCGCGCCGCCGGCCAGCGGGCCGCCGACGCTGGCCAGGGCGAAGACGCCGCCGGTGAAGCCCTGGACGCGGCTGCGCAGGTGCTGCGGGTACAGCTCCGACAGGGCGATCGTGGGCAGCACGAACAGCGCGCCGGCGCCGACGCCCTGCGCGGTTCTGGCGGCGATCAGCTGGGGGATCGTCTGGGCCAGGCCGCACAGCGCGGAGCCCGCGACGAAGACGGCGACCGCGGCGATGAAGACCGGGCGGCGGCCGAACCGGTCGCTGACGCGGCCGTAGAGCGCGCCGGTCGCGGTGGAGGCCAGGACGTAGGAGGTGACGATCCAGCCGATGGCGTCCAGGCCGCCGAGGTCGGCGGCGATGTCGGGCAGGGCGATGGCCACCACCGTCTGGTCCAGGACCGACAGCAGCATGCCGATCAGGAGACCGGCCGTGGCCAGGGGCAGGTTGCCCGCCCTGGGCGGGGCGCCGGAGGCGGTACGTGTGAGGCCGGCGGTCATGGCGCTCAGCCCCTTTCCCGGGCGAAAGGGTTGGGCAGGTCGAAGTCGGCACACAGCCGTACCCGGGCCTGGTCCGCGCCGATCACCGTGACGTGCTTGCCGGTGCACTCGTGGCCGTGGCAGCACGGGCAGCGGAAGGGGGAGCGCCCCCACGGCGCCCGCACCCCGCGCGGGCCGGGCAGCTCGTCGGCCGGCTCGGCGCGGCCGGGTTCGCGCAGCCGGGCGGGCGGCGTGCCGTCCCGGGTCAGGAAGTCGTGGACGTGGCCGGCCGGGGCGTTGCGGCCCTGCCCGTTGTCGAGCAGGAGCACCGTACGGTGGACCCGCCTCAGGGTCAGGGCCGCCGGGCCCGCGCCGACGATGACGGCGTCGAACATCTCTGCCTCCAAAAGCGGTGATCGCTTGACGTGGAGACAACTCTGCAAGTTAATGTCAACATGAGGTCAAGCGAGTTCATGCAGATCGGAGAGCTGGCCGAGCGGTTCGATCTCGCGCCGCATGTCCTGCGCCACTGGGAGGCGATGGGCCTGCTGACTCCGGCCGCCCGGGTGAGCGGCCGCCGCCGCTACACCCGCGACCACGTCGTCCGCGTTCTGACGATCATCCGCGCGAAGGCGGGCGGGATGAGCCTGGAGCAGATCCGGGAGATGCTCGGCGCCTACGGCCTGGCCGAACGCCAGGCGCTCCTCCAGCGCCATCACGCCGAGCTGGAGGAACGTCAGCGGGAGCTCGCGGCGTCCAAGGCGCTGATCGAGCACCTCATGCGGTGCACGGCCGACGACTTCACCCAGTGCCCCGACTACCGGCGCATCGTGGAAGGCGCGGTCGGGCTCCACGACCACGGCCAGGACGGGTGCCTGGTCTGAGCGGAGGGATGCTCGAGCGGGTCGTACGGGCGCGCCGCCACGCTCTGGATCACCACTGGACTGGCTGAACTTCCCGTGGACCGACGACATCAACGCCTACCTCGACGCGCTCACCGACCCCGTCGACTGCCTGCACCGTGATCGCGAGCATGGCGCCCACTCTGGCACAGGCCACCGACAATTCCGGGCCGCGCGCGAGGATGGTCAGGTGGCGGGGACGCACTCGATGACGGTGTGCCACGGTGGGATGTCGTGCACGGCGGCGACCCGCAGTTCGGCGGCCTCGGCCAGCGTCCGGTAGTCGTCGACGGTTCGTTCCCGGCCGCCGGTCAGGACCAGCATCCGCAGGTTCATCTCCGCGAACATGGCCGGATCGACCTCCGAGGTGCTGGGCGACTCGAGGATCAGCACCCGCCCGTCCGGGCCCGCGGCGCCGGCGCAGCGGCGCAGGATGGCGGTCGCCTCGGCGTCGGCCCAGTCGTGCAGCACCCGGTTGAGCACGTACGCGTCGGCTCCGGTGGGCAGTTCGTCGAAGAAGCTGCGCCCGACCGTCTCGCACCGGTCCGCCAGCCCGTGCTCGGCCAGGTAGCGCTGCCCGCGTGAGACGGTGTCCGGCAGGTCGATCAGCAGCCCGCGCAGGCCGTCGTGGCGCAGCAGCAGTTCGGCCAGCAGCTTGCCGGTGCCGCCGCCGACGTCGGCCACCCGGCCCAGCGCCGGCCAGTCGTAGCCCTCCGCCAGCTCGCGGCCCGCGGCGTTGGCCGCCATCGTCGCGTCGAAGGACGCGCTCAGCTCGGGGTCGGCGTCGAGGTGGTCCCAGAACGGCGCCCCGAACACCGCCGGCCAGGCGGGCAGGCCGGTCCGCACCGTGTCCTGCAGGCCGGTGAAGGCCAGGTCCATCCGGCCGCCGAACCCGTCCAGGTCCAGCCACCGCCACGCCGCGGACGGGTGGTCGCGGCGCAGCAGGGCGGCGGTCGCGTTCACCGCGAACGTGCCGGGCCGGGGTTCGGCGAACACGCCGCGGCCGACGAGGTGGCGCAGCACCCGGCCCAGCGCGTCGGGGTCGGCGCCGGCGCGGGCGGCCAGGTCGTCGAGGTCGGAGCCGTGCTCGTCCACCAGGTCGGGCAGCCGCAGGGTCACGGCCACCCGGAGTGCCATCGGGGTCATCAGGTCCATCAGCGGCGTCAGGGCCCGCCATGCGGCGGCCCCGTCCAGGGGGGTGTCGTCGCTTGTCATGCACCTATCATGCTATCCAGCTTACGAATCTACATTGTAAAGGGCGTGGGGCTGTGGGCGACCGACCACGCCAGAACAACCCCAGAACCCCGACGTCGAGGCTTACTTGGCGAGGGTCTGGTTGAAGCGCAGCATGTTGCCGGCAGGGTCGCGGAAGGCGCAGTCGCGGACGCCGTAGAACTGGTCCATCGGCTCCTGCAGCACCTCGCCACCGGCGGCGCTGATGCGCTCGAAGGTGGCGTCGCAGTCGTCCGTCGTGAAGATGATGCCGCGCAGCAGGCCTTTGGCCATCAGCTCGGCCATGGCCTGTTTGTCGGCCGGTGAGGCGTTGGGGTCGGCGAGTGGTGGTTCGAGGACGATGTCCACGTCCGGCTGGGAAGGTGACCCGATGGTCACCCAGCGCATTCCCTCGTATCCGACGTCGTTGCGTACCTCCATGCCGAGGACGTCGCGGTAGAAGGCGAGCGCCTTGTCGTGGTCGTCGACGGCGATGAAGCAGGTGGAGAGCTTGATGTCCATGCGCTTCAGCCTATGGGCGGGCGGACGGGACCGCTTCTCCGTTCCTGACCGGTCGCGTGTAGATCTTGGCCATGCAGGCGGGGATGTCGGCGGCGTGGTCGTGGTCGCGGGCCCGGTAGGCGCTGGGGCTCTCGCCGACCAGCTGGGTGAAGCGGGTGCTGAACGACCCGAGCGACGTACAGCCGACCGCGAAGCAGACCTCGGTGACGGAGAGGTCGCCGCGCCGCAGCAGTGCTTTGGCGCGCTCGATGCGGCGGGTCATCAGGTAGCTGTAGGGCGTCTCGCCGAAAGCGGCGCGGAAGCTGCGGGAGAAGTGGCCCGACGACATCAGGGCGTCACGCGCCAGCGCCGGGACGTCGAGGGGGTCGGCGTAGTCGCGGTCCATCCGGTCGCGGGCCCGCCGCAGCCGGACGAGATCGTCGAGGTCCTGCCGTCTCACCTGGTCAGTTTCTCACAGGATCCGGGCGCGACCGGTCAGGAATGGAGAAGCGCGCATCGGTACGGTGCGGCTAGCGTGACCAGCACAGACCTCACCTTTTCGAACAGGAGTGAACCATGAGCGACTCTTCCACCCAGGGGATCAAGACGGTGCTGCATCCGGTGGCGGACCTGGCGACGGCCAAGGCGGTGTACGCGGCGCTGCTGGGCGTCGAGCCGGTGGCCGACGGGCCCTACTACGTCGGTTTCGAGGCCGCGGGCCAGCACATCGGGCTGGTGCCGGCCGGTGGGCCGCAGGCGATGACCTCGCCGGTGGCCTACTGGCACGTGCCGGACATCGAGGCGAGGCTGGCCGAGGTGACCGCTGCCGGTGCCACTGTGAAGGACCCCGTGCGTGACGTCGGCGGCGGCCGTCTGGTGGCCACCGTCACCGACCCCGACGGCAACGTCCTGGGGCTGCTTCAGGACCAGTGAGCGGGGATCCCCGCTCGCCGTACTGACACCAAAAAACCAGACATAATGCTCGAAACTGGTCGGATCAAGCCAGGCGGTCCTGCCCAACAGATGGAGAGACGATGAGCAAGGCCACGAGGACGGACCCGCAGTCGCCTGCGCCGCACGTTGCCGACAGCCACGATCTGATCCGCGTGCACGGCGCGCGCGAGAACAACCTCAAGGACGTCAGCATCGAGATCCCGAAGCGCCGGCTGACGGTGTTCACCGGGGTCTCCGGCTCGGGCAAGAGCTCGCTGGTGTTCAACACGATCGCCGCGGAGTCGCAGCGGATGATCAACGAGACGTACAGCACGTTCGTGCAGGGCTTCATGCCGACGCTGGCGCGGCCCGAGGTCGACGTGCTGGACGGGCTGACCACCGCGATCATCGTCGACCAGCAGCGCATGGGCGCCGACCCCCGCTCCACGGTCGGCACCGCCACCGACGCCAACGCGATGCTGCGCATCCTGTTCAGCCGGCTCGGGCGGCCGCACATCGGCTCGCCCAACGCCTTCTCCTTCAACGTCCCCTCGGTACGGGCGAGCGGCGCGATCACCGTCGAGCGCGGCGCCAAGAGGACGGAGGTGCAGACCTTCACCCGCACCGGCGGCATGTGCACGCGCTGCGAAGGCCGGGGCGCGGTCTCCGACATCGATCTCACCCAGCTCTACGACGACTCCAAGTCGCTGGCCGAGGGCGCGTTCACCATCCCGGGCTGGAAGTCCGACAGCTTCTTCACCGTGCGGGTCTACGCCGAGTCCGGCCTGCTCGACCCGGACAAGCCGATCCGCGACTTCACCAAGAAGGAGATGCAGGACTTCCTCTACCGGGAGCCGACCAAGGTGAAGGTCGAGGGCGTGAACCTCACCTTCGAGGGGCTGATCCCCAAGATCCAGAAGTCGTTCCTGTCCAAGGACCGGGAGGCGATGCAGCCGCACATCCGGGAGTTCGTGGACCGGGCGGTGACCTTCACCACCTGCCCCGAGTGCGACGGCACCCGGCTCAGCGAGGCGGCCCGCTCCTCGCGGATCGACGGCGTCAACATCGCCGACGCGTGCCGGATGCAGATCAGCGACCTGGCCGATTGGATTCGCGGCCTCGAGGAGCCGTCGGTGGCGCCGCTGCTGGCGACGCTGCTGCGCACGCTGGAGTCGTTCGTGGAGATCGGGCTGGGCTACCTGTCGCTGGAGCGGCCGGCGGGCACGCTGTCGGGCGGCGAGGCGCAGCGGGTCAAGATGATCCGCCACCTCGGCTCCTCGCTCACCGACACCACCTACGTCTTCGACGAGCCCACCATCGGCCTGCACCCCCACGACATCCAGCGGATGAACGACCTGCTGCGCCGGCTGCGCGACAAGGGCAACACGGTGCTCGTCGTGGAGCACAAGCCGGAGGCGATCGCGATCGCCGACCACGTGGTCGACCTGGGCCCCGGCGCCGGTACGGCGGGCGGCACCGTCTGCTTCGAGGGCACCGTCGAGGGGCTGCGGGCCAGCGGCACCGTCACCGGCCGCCACCTCGACGACCGGGCCGCCCTCAAGGAGAGCGTGCGCAAGCCCACCGGCACACTGGAGATCCGCGGCGCGAGCGCGAACAACCTGCGCGAGGTCGACGTCGACATCCCCCTCGGGGTGCTGGCCGTCGTCACCGGTGTCGCCGGCTCGGGCAAGAGCTCGCTGGTGCACGGGTCGATCCCGGCCGGCGCGGGCGTGGTGTCGATCGACCAGGGTGCGATCCGCGGCTCGCGGCGCAGCAACCCGGCGACCTACACCGGCCTGCTCGACCCGATCCGCAAGGCGTTCGCGAAGGCCAACGGGGTGAAGCCGGCGCTGTTCAGCGCCAACTCCGAGGGCGCCTGCCCCGCCTGCAACGGTGCCGGTGTCATCTTCACCGACCTGGCGATGATGGCGGGCGTCTCCACGGTGTGCGAGGAGTGCGACGGCAAGCGGTTCCAGGCCTCGGTGCTGGAGCACCGCCTCGGCGGCCGCGACATCAGCGAGGTGCTGGCGATGCCGGTGGCCGAGGCCGAGGAGTTCTTCGGCGCCGGTGAGGCGCGTACGCCGGCCGCGCACGCCATCCTCGGGCGGCTCGCCGATGTCGGGCTCGGCTATGTGAGCCTCGGTCAGCCGCTCACCACGCTGTCCGGCGGCGAGCGGCAGCGGCTCAAGCTGGCCACCCGCATGGCCGACAAGGGCGGCGTGTACGTCCTGGACGAGCCGACGACCGGCCTGCACCTGGCGGACGTCGAGCAGCTGCTCGGCCTGCTGGACCGGCTGGTCGACTCCGGCAAGTCGGTCATCGTCATCGAGCATCACCAGGCGGTCATGGCGCACGCCGACTGGATCATCGATCTCGGCCCGGGCGCCGGTCACGATGGTGGCCGGATCGTGTTCGAGGGGACGCCCGCCGACCTCGTCGCGGCCCGCTCCACCCTCACCGGTGAGCACCTGGCGGCCTACGTCCGCGCTTTCTAGTCAGGGCATGATCGCTGCGCTCGCGTGGCCTGGTGCCGTGCGGGCGCGGGCGGGTGAATAGACTTGTCCGACGTGACGTCCAAGCCGCGTATCCCGAATGTCCTGGCCTCGCGTTATGCCTCGCCGGACCTGGCCCGCCTGTGGTCCCCCGAGTACAAGATAATTGCTGAGCGGCGGTTGTGGCTGGCGGTGTTGCGGGCGCAGGACGAGCTGGGGGTGACGGTCCCGCAGGGCGCGGTCGACGACTACGAGAAGGTGGTCGAGCAGGTCGACGTGGAGTCGATCGCGGCGCGTGAGCGGGTGACGCGGCACGACGTGAAGGCGCGCATCGAGGAGTTCAACGCGCTGGCCGGGCACGAGCAGGTGCACAAGGGGATGACCTCGCGTGACCTGACCGAGAACGTCGAGCAGCTGCAGATCCGCGACAGCCTGCTGCTGGTGCGTGACCGGGTGGTGGCGTTGCTGGGGCGCCTGGCGTCGCTGGCCGAGGAGCACAAGGCCACGGTGGTCGCCGGGCGTTCGCACAACGTGGCGGCGCAGGCGACCACGCTGGGCAAGCGTTTCGCGTCGGCGGCCGATGAGCTGCTGGTGGCCTACCGGCGGCTGGAGGAGCTGATCGGCCGCTACCCGCTGCGCGGGATCAAGGGGCCGGTGGGCACCGCGCAGGACATGCTCGATCTTCTGGGCGGCGACCTGGGCAAGCTGGCCGAGCTGGAGGAGAAGGTGGCCGCGCACCTGGGGTTCGCGCACCGCTTCACCAGCGTGGGCCAGGTTTATCCGCGTTCGCTGGACTTCGAGGTGGTGACGGCGCTGGTGCAGCTGGCGGCGGCGCCGTCGTCGCTGGCCAAGACGATCCGGCTGATGGCCGGGCACGAGCTGGTCACCGAGGGGTTCAAGGAGGGGCAGGTCGGCTCGTCGGCGATGCCCCACAAGATGAACACCCGCTCCTGCGAGCGCGTCAACGGCCTGGCCGTGGTGCTGCGGGGGTACGCCTCGATGGCGGGCGAGCTGGCGGGCGACCAGTGGAACGAGGGCGACGTGTCGTGCTCGGTGGTGCGCCGGGTGGCGCTGCCGGATGCGTTCTTCGCCTTCGACGGGCTGGTGGAGACGATGCTGACGGTGCTGGACGAGTTCGGCGCCTTCCCGGCGGTCATCGCCGCCGAGCTGGACCGCTATCTGCCGTTCCTGGGCACGACGAAGATGCTCATGGCGGCGGTGCGGGCCGGGGTGGGCCGGGAGAGCGCGCACGAGCTGATCAAGGAGCACGCGGTGGGGGCGGCGCTGGCGATGCGTTCGCGCGGCGCCGGCAACGAGCTGCTCGACCTGCTGGCGGCCGACACCCGCTTCCCGCTGGACCGGGCCCGGCTGGAGGCGCTGCTGGCCGATCAGGTGTCGTTCACCGGCGCGGCCGCCGATCAGGTGGAGGCCGTCGCCCGGCAGGTGGGCGAGGTCGTGACGGCGCACCCGGAGGCGGCGGCCTACCGGCCTGGCGCCATCCTGTAACGAGCTGTGGCGATACGGGAGTTACGCGACGACGCCGAGGTGCGCGCCGCGTGCGGTGACGACGACCTGCTGGTGTGGGTGGCGCAGGGGCTGCGCGGCGGCGCGCGGGCGTGGGCGCTGGGCGGGGCGGTGGTGGCCGCCGGCCCGGGGGCCTCGCGCCGCGACCGGCTGGGCGTGTGGGGTGCGGCCTCGGACGCGGTGGAGCTGGTCGGGTACGCGCTGGCCGAGCTGGGTCCCTCCTACCGGCCGTTCGGGGAGCTGGAGCTGGTACGCGAGGTGACGGCCAAGCTCGACGGCCTGCGCGAGTCCGGGACGTTCTCCTGGATGAGCCTGCCTGCGTTGGACGGCCCCGCTCCCGGCGGGGTGGGCTGGCTGGAGCCCTCGGCCGAGGCCGAGGTCGCGGCGCTGCTGGCGGCCGACGCGCCCGACTCGTACGCGGTGCCCGGCATCGCCGGGGTGCGGCGGTGGGCCGGGGTGCGCGTCGGTGGCGAGCTGGCGGCGGTGGCGGCCGATGCCTGGCCGGCGCCCAGCGTGGGGCTGCTGGCCGGGGTGGCGACGAAGGCGGGCCTGCGGGGGCGTGGGCTGGCCGATCGGGTGTGCCGGTGGGCGTCGGCGGAGCTGCTGGCCGCCTACGGGCGGGCGGCGCTGATGGTCGACGACGACAACGTGGCGGCCGTGACGCTCTATGAGCGGATCGGCTACCGGCGCCGGCGGGTGATGGCCTCTCACGTCGCCGGCTGACTCCCGGGCTGGTGCCGGGAAAATCGGGTGAGGTTCGGGCGGCGCTGGGGCAGAGTTGACGGCGTGATGTCCGATTTTGTACCAGGTATCGAGTTGTCCCGCGCCTTCTACGGCGAGGTGGTGGCGCCTTTGGTGTCCGGGGTCGCGCACAGTGCGGCGTTGATCGGGCCGGGGTCGGAGGTGCTGGAGTTCGACACGGCCCGCTCGGCCGATCATGACTGGGGGCCGCGGGTGCTGGTGTTCGTGGCGCCCGGGATGGCGCCCGGGATGGCGCCCGAGGTGCGGGCGAAGGTGGTGGCGGGCCTGCCGGAGCGGTTCGGCGGTTTTCCGACCGTGTTCGGCTACCACGGCAGTGTGCAGCCCGGGGTGGCGGTGACGGAGCTGGGGTCGTGGCTGGTGGAGCGGCTGGGTTTCGATCCGCGTGAGGGGGTGTCGCTGCTGGACTGGTTGTCGGCGCCGTGGCAGAGCCTGGCCGAGGTGACGCGGGGCGAGGTGTTCCACGACGGACTGGAGGCCGCCGTTCCCGGGGGTGGGCTGGAGACGGCCCGGGCGGCGTTGCGCTGGTATCCGGAGGATGTGTGGCGGTATGTGCTGGCGTGTCAGTGGCGGCGGATCGCCCAGGAGGAGCCGTTCCCGGGCCGATGTGGCGAGGTGGGCGATGAGCTGGGCTCGGCCGTGGTGGGGGCGCGGCTGGCGCGGGAGGTGATGCGGCTGGCGCTGCTGTTGCGGCGGCGCTACCCGCCGTACGCGAAATGGCTCGGCAGCGCGCTGGCGCGCATGCCGGGCTCGACGGAGCTGGGGGAGTGCCTGGGGTCGGCGGTGGCGGCGCGCTCCTGGCGGGAGCGGCAGGAGGGGCTGTCGGGGGCGTACGCGCGGGTGGCGGCGCTGCAGAACCGGGTGGGGCTGGCCGAGCGGCTGGATGAGCGGGTACGGGGGTTCTTCGACCGGCCGTTCGAGGTGATCGGCGGGGACCGGTTCGCGCAGGCGCTGCTGGAGTCGGTGTCGGACCCGGTGATCAGGGGGTTGCCCCTGGTGGGGTGCGTGGATCAGCTGTCGGATTCGACGGACCTGCTGACGGCGCCGGGGCGGGCGCGGGCGATGACGGCGGCGGTTCTCGGCCTCCAAGGTTAGTGATCTACATTGTAAAGGGCGTGGGTGGTTGCACCGCCCTCTTCACCCTTTGAAAATCACAGATCCACCAGGGCAGCGGCGAGTTCCTCGACATGGATGCGCCAGGCGTCGAGGGTGGTGGTGTCTCCGGTGTGGGTGACGATGAGCCGGGCGCCCTGGCCGGTGCCCTGGGTGAGCTCCCAGCGGACGGGGCCGGTCGGGGTGTCGTATTCGAGGAGTTTGGCGCTCTCGGCGCGGGTGACCGGCCCGGGTCGGAGGCCGGGTGCGGTGAAGGGTGCGGGCGGGGGGTCGCCGGGGGTGGCGTCGTCGCCGTTGAGCAGGTGCCAGACGTCTTCGGCGGGGCGGGTGAGCTGGCGTTCGACGCGTACGTCGCCGTTTTCGGCGGTGGCGGGGACGAGGCCGAGGATGGCGATGTAGTCCTCGTGGAGGCGGGCGAATTCGGCGGGTTGTTTGTCGGCTGGTTGCTGGACGGGGCGTTCGTCGAGGGTGTGGAGCAGGGCCATGAGGCAGGTGTGCCAGCCGGAGGCGAAGCTGGCGGCGCCGTGGTGGTCGGTGAAGGTGTGGGTGAAGGTGAGGATGCTGGCGCGGGGGCCGTCGGGGTGGATTTCCCAGCGGAGTTCGTCCTCGCCCCAGGTGTGGGCGTAGGTGTGGGGTGGGTTGTTCTCGGTGATGTGGCCGTCGGGTCCGAAGCCGTAGTTGATGCGGTCGCCGTCGATGGTGATGGTGGCGGGGAACCAGTGGGCGAGGTGTTCGGGCTGGGTGATGGCGCGCCAGACCTTTTCGGGTGGGTGGGGGAGGCGGCGTTGCATGCGCAGGGTGGTGCGGCCGTCGGGGTGGATGGTGAGGTTTTCGTTCATCGGTCGTCTTCCTCTTCCATGGTGTCGAGGTGGTGTTCGAGTCGGTCGAGGCTGTGGTTCCAGAGTTTGCGGTAGGGGGTGAGCCAGGCGTCGATTTCGGCGAGGGGGGCGGGGCGGAGTTCGTACCAGCGGCGTTGGGCGTCTTTGCGGACGGTGACGAGGCCGGCTTCGCGCAGGACTCGGAGGTGTTTGGAGGTGCCGGGTTGGGTGAGGCCGAGGTGGGTGGTGAGTTCGCTGACGAGGCGGGGGCGTTCGAGGAGCAGGTCGAGGATGTGGCGGCGGGTGGGTTCCGCGAGCACGTCGAAGCGCATGGCTCGTTAATATACCCGCTTGGATATATGCCTGCAAGGGCATGTATTGGGTGTGGAGCCGGCTGGACTCTCCCTCGGTGGGAGGGTCCATGCTGGTGCGCGTGGACGAGGAGTTGCTGCCGATCGGGCAGTTCGCCCGGTTGGGGCGGTTGAGTGTGAAGCAGTTGCGTCACTATGACGAGCTGGGGTTGTTGCGGCCGGTGCGGGTGGACGCGGTGACGGGTTACCGGTTTTACCGGGCGTCGCAGGCTCGGGTGGCGTTGTCGATCGCGTTGCTGCGGTCGCTGGATGTGCCGCTGGCGGTGGTGGGTGAGGTGCTGGCGGGCGGGGCGCAGGCGCTTGAAGGGGTCAGGGAGGAGTTGGAGGCGGAGTTGGCGCGGCGGCGTCGTACGCTCGCGTCGCTGGAGCGGGTGATGGCGCAGGGGTTGCCGTCGGTGCCGGTGCGGGTGGTGGAGGAGCCGGCGCGGCGGGTGGCGGTGGCGACGGAGCGGGCGGCGGGGCCGGAGGATGTGGGGCGGGCGGCGTCGGCGGCGTTGTCGCGTCTGCTGGGGCCTGCCGGGCCGGTTCGGCTGATCGGGTTGTTCCCGGTGGATTTCGGTGAGGTGTTCGACGTGGAGGCCGCCCGGGTGCTCGGGGACGGGGAGGGTGGCGGTGGTGCGCCGGTGCGGGTGTTGCCGGGGGGCAGGTTCGCCTGTGCGACGCATGTGGGGCCTTATGACCAGATGTCTCTGACGGCGCATGCGGTGCTGGCCTGGTGTGGTGAGCGCCGGTGTGCGGTTCGGGGGCCGATTCGCGAGGTGTACGTGTCGGATCCGGCCGTGACCTCGCCTGAGCATCTCGTTACGCATCTGATGATCTGTTTGGAGGAGTCATGAATCCTGAGCTGGCTACGTACGGTCCGGTGACCTGCCTGAATGTGACGGGCATGGGTGAGCCGGGCGGGAGTGAGCATGTGTCGGCCATCGGCGCGCTGTATGCGGTGGCGGCGGGGATGGGCGGTCCGGCGGGGTCGTTGGAGGGGTTGTGGTTCGTGGAGGACGAGCGTCCGGGGCTGGAGGTGCCGCGGGAGTTGTGGCGCTGGCATCTGCTGCTGCCGTTGGCGGGGGTGCCGGAGGCGGGGCTGGTGGAGCGGGCGCGGGAGGGTGCGCGTTCGTCGGGGGCGGCGGTGGATCGGGTGCGGGTGGCGACGTTCACGGAGGGTGAGTGTGTGGAGGTGTTGCATGTGGGCGCGTTCAGTGAGGAGTATCGGTCGCTGGCGGTGATGGAGGCGTTCATGGTGGAGCGGGGGCTGGTGCCCCATGGGCCGCATCATGAGGTGTATCTGACGGCGTTCGATGATCCGGAGCCGCGTACGGTGCTGCGTCAGCCGGTGCGTCCGGGCTGAGGGGTCTCGCGGGGGCCGGTGGGGCGGGGTTAGCATGGCCGGTGGCGGCCGTCCCCGCCCAACCTTCGGCCACCCGCCCCGGCCGGGTCACCTGATGGAGGCAAAGGGGGGTTCACCTCTCGGACGGAGGATCTGCCGGTTGGTCGTGCGCCTGCCGCGCCGGTTGCCGGGGGCGCCGCGGCGGCGTTCGGGAGATGTTCATGACCAAGCAGGCGGATTTCAAGCGGCGGGTGCGTGCCCGTATGGCCAAGACCGGTGAGTCGTACGCGGTGGCGCGCCGCCGACTCCTGGGTGAGCAGTCCGCGGTCGAGCGGGACTGGCTGGGGGCGCTGCACATCAGTAACGGTGACTGCACCGATCTGGCGGGCACGGGGCTGGCCCGGCGCATCGTGTTCTGGCGGGATGTGCTGCACGAGGGGCCGGTTCCGGCGGTGGGGCGGGAGGAGTTGCGCCGGGTCAGGGCCGCGTTCCTGGTGGGGGCGGGCGCCGATGACCGCGGTGAGGGGCTGCGGATGTTCGTGGAGCGTGATGCGGCGGTGGAGGCCAACCGGGGCGGCGAGTATGTGCTGTGGTTCGAGGCTGATCTGTACGATCAGTTGCAGATCGTGGAGATTCTCGCCTGGTTGGCCGAGTTGGGGGTGCCGGCTGAGGCTGTGACGTTGATCTGTATCGGGGAGCATCCTGGCATCGCGCGGTTCGGTGGCTTGGGTGAGTTGCGTGCGGAGCAGTTGCGGGAGTTGCCGTCGACGCGGGCGTGCGCGAGGTTGTCTCCGGCGGCGCTGGAGTTGGCGAGCCGGGCGTGGGCGGCTTTTCGCGCTCCGACGCCGGAGGGTTTGCCGGGTATCGCGGCGGTTCGTTCCGGTGAGTTGCGTTTCCTCGGTGAGGCGTTCGAGCGTCTGTGCCGGGAGTATCCCTCCACCCGTGACGGGCTCTCGCTCACTGAGCGTCGGGTTCTGGCCGCGGCGGCGCAGGAGGGTCCGGCTGGGGATGTCTTCGTGCGGGCCACGGCCCGGGAGGCGCGCCGGTATCTGGGGGACACGTGGTGTTTCGCGATGATGGAGCGCCTGGCGGGGGCGGCGTATCCGCTGCTGGATCTGCGGCCCGCCGGTGGGCCGGTCGGAGGGGCGACGGTGGTGGGTCTGACCGCCGTGGGTGCGCGGGTGCTGGCGGGTGAGGAGGATCATGTGCGGCTGAACGGTGTGGATCGCTGGATCGGCGGGGTGCATCTGAGTGGCCGCGATGTGCGGTGGCGGTGGGATGAGGGCCGGGAGGCGCTGACAACACTACGCACAAACCAGACGTAGGTACCTATAAGGGTATTTTTCACCTCTTCTTGGCGTGGTGTTGTGAGGCACGTTAGGAGCGTACGGATAACCAGCTGGATGCGAGGAACGGGGGAATCCGCACCATGTGTACGCACCAGCCTCCCTGTCCTCCGGCGAACTCCGCCGCTCACCAGGCCGCGCGCCTGGTCGCCTACCACCCCGAGCAGGGATGGGGACTGCTGTGCAACGGGGTGGTGTTCTTCGACGACAGCGGTGAGCTGCTGCCCGACGGGCGCAGCATCGTCCCGGCGGCCGTCCTGGAGCGGGCCGCGTGAGCGCCGCGCCGGCGACGTGGACGTTCACCGCCCAGGCGCACTCGGTGCGCCGGGCCCGGCACGCCGCCCGCGCCCAGCTCGCGGAGTGGGGGCTGCAGCAGGCGTGCGACCACGCCGAGCTGCTGATCAGCGAGCTGGTCACCAACGCGGTCCGGCACGCGCGGGGCCTGGTGCGCATGAGCCTGTCGGCGGCCGACGGGCTGCTGCGCTGCGAGGTGGAGGACTCCAGCCCGGTGCCGCCGAGCCCGCGTGCCGCCTGCCGCGACGACGAGGGCTCGCGGGGGCTGCTGCTGGTGGAGGTGCTCTCCTGCGGCTGGGGCTGCGTTCCCACGGGCCGGGGCAAGCTGGTCTGGTTCGAGGTGCCCGTGCGGATGCCGGCCCATGTGTGAGCGGTTAGCGCGGCGAGTACAGCCACGGCTCGCGCAGGTCGAAGAAGTCCACGTCGGAGACGAACAGTTCCTGCCAGGCCCGCAGCAGCTCCCGGATGGCCGGCGGCTGGAGCTTGACCTCTCCTTGCCGGGCCGCCACCTCGCTGGTGAAGTAGGCGGTCTCGACGCAGCTGTCCTGCCCGCACAGCGCGGCGGTGGCGCCGATGAGGTCCGTACGGAAGGCCGCCAGCTCCTCCTGTCCCTGCTGCAGCACCTCGCGTACCCGGGCGTGGTCGCGTACGCGCCCCTGCAGCACCTGGACGAACCGCGCCTCATCGGACCCGCCGCCCAGGATTTCGATCACCTCGTCGCATTCGAGGACGGTCACCTCGCCGGCGAACAGTTTCGCGGTCTCCACCCACCACTGCCCCTGCTCGGGCCGCTCGGCGTTGCGGTGGGCGGCCGGCCGGCCGGCGAAGCGGGCGACGTTGACGAACAGGCCGTCGTCGGTGACGCCGGCCGTGGTGCCCAGCCAGCCCTGCGCGCCGGGCGAGAGCTCGCGCACCCACCGCTCCAGCGCCTGGTGCAGATCGTCGACCTCGATCGCCCGGCCCTCGATGACCTGGATGAACATGGTCTGTTCCCCTCCCTCCCTCCACGCTAGGAGCGGCCGGCCGTCAAGGTCGAGACGCCGTTACACCATGCGATGGCCAAAACTTGTTGTGGGTTCTTGACCGTGCTCGTCTGGGATAACGGCCGCGACATAACCTGGGGGCGACGACGTGGGATGCGGGCCGACGGCAGCGCCGGCCGCGTCGCGGAAGGCGCCAATGACAGCGGTGACTGCCAGCACCTACGGAGGACGGCCCAACGGCGGGCTGCCGGCCGAGGTGACGAGTTTCGTGGGGCGTCGGCACGAGGTGGCCGAGGTCAAACAGCTGCTGTCCGCCTCCAGGGCCGTCACGCTGACCGGCGTGGGCGGCGTCGGCAAGACGCGGCTGGCGGTGCGGGTCGGCCAGGACGTGCGGCGGGCCTTCCGGGACGGGGTGTGGCTGGTGGAGCTGGCCGAGCTGGACGGCCCGGTCATGCTCGCCGAGGCCGTGGCCGAGGCGCTGGAGATCCGCGACCACACCGGCGACACCCCGATGCGGGTGCTGACCTGCCATCTGCGCGACAAGCAGGCGCTGCTGATCCTCGACAACTGCGAGCACATGATCGCCGAGTGTGCGGCGCTGAGCGAGGCGCTGTTGCGGGCGGCGCCGGATCTGCGGGTGCTGGCCACCAGCCGGCAGGCGATGGGCATCGCCGGCGAGCAGGCGGTGCCCGTGTCGCCGCTGCCGCTGCCGGATCTTCAGGTGCCGCTGGAGAAGCTGATCCGGCAGGACGCGGTCCGGCTGTTCGCCGAACGCGCCCGCGCCGTCCTGCCGTCCTTCACGGTCACGGAGGACAGCCGGGAGGTCGTCACCCGGATCGTGCGCCTGCTGGACGGGCTGCCGCTGGCGATCGAGCTGGCGGCGGTGCGGCTGCGGGCCCTGTCGGCCGAGCAGCTGCTCGACCGGCTCGACGACCGTTTCCGCCTGCTGACCGGAGGGTCGAGGGCGGTGCTGCCCCGGCATCAGACGCTGCGGGCGCTGATCGATTGGAGTTACGCGCTGTGTTCGCAAGAAGAACGCCTGCTGTGGGAGCGGGCCTCGGTGTTCGCGGGGGGCCTGGATCTGGAGGCGGCCGAGGCGGTGTGCGGCGAGGACGGGATCGACCCGCGGGACGTCCTCGACCTGGTGATCGGCCTGGTGGACAAGTCCGTGCTGATACGAGAGGACCATCCGGGCGGCGTACGCTACCGGATGCTGGAGACGCTGCGGCAGTACGGTCGCGAACGGCTCACGGGCTCCGGTTGCGAGCCCGCCCTGCAGCGACGGCACCGCACTTATTACCGCGATCTGGCGGCGCGGGCCAGGGCGGAGCTGTTCGGGCCCGGCCAGGTGGCGTGGTTCGCCCGGCTGCGGCGCGAGCATGCCAACCTGCGGGCCGCCCTGGACAGCTGGCTGAACACGCCGCAGGAGGCCCGCGCGGGGCTGAGCATGTCCGGCGACCTGCTGTATCACTGGATCACCAGTTATTACCTGGCTGAGGGGCGCGGCTGGCTGGAGCAGGCGCTGGCCGCCGACACCGAGCCCAGCCGGGTGCGGGCCGGCGCCCTGTGGGCCGGCAGCTGGCTGGCGATCATCCAGGCCGACATCCCGGCCGCCACCGCGCTGCTCGAGGAGAGCCGCCGGCTCGGCGAGGAGCTGCAGGACGAGCCGGTGCTGGCCTACGTGGCCCTGTTCCGCGGAATGGTGGCCATGTGCGAGGGGCGAACGGAAGCCGCGATCGAGCTATACAGGGACGCCCTTGCCCGCCACCGCCGTACCGGCGACCCGGTCGGGATCGCGCTGTCGCTCATCCGGCTGACGCTCGCCCACTCGTTCCTGGGTGACTCCTCGGCCGCCATCGCGGCGGGCGAGGAGTGCCTGGCCGAGTGTGAGGCCTATGGGGAGGGCTGGCACAAGGCGTACACGACGATGGCGCTGGGTGTGCAGGTGTGGCGTCAGGGGGACCTGGAGCGGGCGACCGAGCTGGAGAAGCAGAGCCTGACCTTCAACCGCGCGGTCGGCGATCCGCTCGGCGCGGGCGTCAACATCGAGGCGCTGGCCTGGATCGCCGCCGGTCAGGGCCGTCACCAGCGGGCCGCCCGCTTGCTGGGCGTGCTGGAGACCATGTGGAGCTGTGCCGGGGCGCCGTTGTCGGGGTACGGGCATCTGGCCCGTTACCACGACGACTGTGACCGGGCGATGCGTGAGGTGCTGGGGGAGTCGGCGTTCGAGACGGCGGTGCGGCGCGGGGCCCGTCTGCCGCTGGAGGAGGCGCTGGCCTACGCCCTGGAGGAGGACAAGCCCGAGCGGCCTGCCAAGGCGGCGGAGGAGACGCCGTTGACGCGGCGGGAGAAGGAGATCGCCGAGCTGGTCGCGCAGGGGATGACGAACAAGGAGATCGCGGCGTCCCTGGTGATCGCGCAGCGTACGGCGGAGGGGCACATCGAGCACATCTTGACCAAGCTGGGGTTCAACTCGCGGGCGCAGATCGCGGTGTGGGTGGGGGAGCGGGCCCGGGCCAACGGGCACGACTAAAAGGGGTCGGTGCTGAGGAGGCGGGAACCGGCTCCAGGGTGAGGGCCGGTTCCGGCCGTCGGCGGTGTCAGTAGGGCAGTGCCCGGCCTGACGGGGTCCGCAGGTCCACACCCGGAGCGGGGCGGCGCGTCGGCCGCTTGGAGACGCGGATCCTTGTGTGGCGCACGATGCGTCGTTCCTTTCCCTCGGTGCCGTTCGGGCGGCAGGTACGGGTGTACGTGCCGGGTGGGCTCAGGCGGGTTGGCAGGCGCGGTCGCCGGTGACGAGTTCGAACCAGACGACCTTGCCGGCGACTCCCCAGCAGCAGGCCAGCCGGGCCAGCACCGGGTTGTGCCCGTGATCGGCGCTCTTGCGGCACGTTGCGGTGAAGGCGAGCGTGCTGCGGTCGTCCTCGATCTCGCAGCGCAGCAGGTCGTCCTCGACCCACAGTGAGAGCCTGACCTTGGCGGTGGCGTGCCGCAGGGCGTCGGCGACCAGCGCGGCGACCAGCAGGTCGGCGTTCTTGGCGTGTTCGCACAACCCCCAGGCGGTCAACCGGACCGCGGTCATGCGCCGCGCGCTCGGCACCGCCGAAGGCCGTGCCGACAGCAGCCACGAGGCCGAGCGGTCCTGCCCCGCCCATCCGGCGCGAACGGCCAGGCCGTCCCCCAGGGCCAGGAGCCCGTTCCAGGACAGCAGGCGCAGCGTGGGCTGCGGTCCGGCGGTGCCGTGCTCGATGTGCGGCTGCAACATGGCTGGCACGTGTATCGTCTCCTCCCCGTGTTGGCGCATGTGTTCAGAGACACGTTTAGCTTCGCTCCGACCCACCATCGGGGAAGACGGGATAAATCCCCATATGGGTACCTATTCACCCGTATGTCCATACGGGGAGGTCCGCGCCACGACCGGATGATCAAGGATGTGACCTGCACCGGAAGGGCCACGCAGGACGGCCCCGCGGATAGTAGTCGACCGGTCGTAAACTGGCCTCATGGGCCGAACCAGTGATGCTCGCGAGCGGATCCTGAGCGCCGCACGCTCGCTCATCGAGACGCATGGTTACTCGGCCCTGGGGGTGGCCGAGATCTGCCGGGCGGCCGGTGTGCCCAAGGGCAGCTTCTACTACTTCTTCGACTCCAAGGAGTCCCTCGCGCTGGCCGTCATCGATGAGCACTGGGCCGCTCAGCAGCGCGCCTGGGCGACCGCTCTCAGCGCCGACGCCCGGCCGCTGCCGCGGCTGCGCCGGTTGTTCGAGGAGACGGAGGCCGGCCTGCGCACCGCCCAGCAGAGCTGCGGCACCATCTCGGGGTGCCTGTTCGGCAACCTCACCCTGGAGATGAGCAACCAGACCGAGGCCATCCGCACCCGGCTGCAGGAGATCTTCGACGCGCAGGTCGAGATGGTCGCATCGGTCATCGCCGAGGCTCTCGAACGGCAGGAGGTCGAGGTGGCCGACCCTCGGGAGGCCGCGCGGGCGGTGGTCGCCCAGCTGGAGGGCCAGGTGCTGTTCGCCAAGCTCTACAACAGCACCCACCGGCTCGGCCCCTTGTGGGCGAACTGCCTTGCCCTGCTCGGCGCCCGTACTCCACAGGAGGCCGTGGCCGGCACCTGACCCCCACCCGCCGTGCCGACACGGCCGGCAGGGCCCACGACCACCGGCGCCCCGGGGACGTCCTCTCCCTCGCCATGATGGTGGCTGCCGCCCGCCCCGGCCGGCGCCGTCGCACTGCCGTCCTTGTCGCCGATGATCGGCAGGAGACAAAAATCGATTGTGGCGCTCGCCGTTGATCCAGTAGCGTGCGGCCGGCACTATCGGATTCGTCGTGGGGACTGTCGCGTGACGCCGCCTGCTCTCGCTGCCTGACATCTTCTTCTGCGCTTTCTCACCGACCTCGTGGTCGGTCTCGCCGGGCTGCTCCGCACCGCTGAGCCGCACCGGCCACTCAGCGTTCTGTGTCAGGTCTTAGAGAGATCATGTCTTCACCATCCCATAGAGATCATTTCGTGCTGCCCTGGACCGTCCGGAGGACTCGGCTGCCGCTGCTCACCATGCGCTGCCTGGACTGCCGGGCGGAGGCGGCCACCGTCGGCGAGGGCAGGTTCCGGATCAACGCCAACGGCAAGCTGCTTGACGTGTGGCTGCTCGTCCGTTGCGTCGGCTGCGACCGGACCTCGAAGATCACCGTCCATGAGCGGGTGCCGGTCCGATCGCTGGATCCGGCCAGGCTCTGCGCCTTCGAGGACAACGATCGGGCGCTCGTCGCTCACGCGCTCCTGGACCCCGCGGTCGCGCGGCGCAACCGGTTCACCCTCGATTGGCGTGGCGCGTGGCAGCTGGAGTCATCGGCCGTCGAGACGGCATGGCCGTACCGGGTGGACGTCAGTTTCCTCGATCCCGTGCCCGTCCGCCCGGAGCGGCTGATCGCCCAGGGACTCGGGCTCAGCAGGGGCGAGGTCGGGCGCCGGATCAAGGGCGACCTCCCCCTCAACCGCACAACGACCGCAGACTTCTCCTTCGTCGTCATGCCCGCTGAATAGGGCCGGGAGAAGTGGTGGGTGGGACTGAGGCGACGATCGGACGGTGTGGCGACCGCCTCAGTCCCGCTCCACCGGCACCATGTACGTCGTTCCCGGTGTCCACAGCCGGGCACAAACCCAGCCGGAGGCTCAGCTCAGGCGGGTTCGCAGGAGGCAGAACTCGTTGCCTTCGGGGTCGAGCAGGACATGCCAGGACTCCTGGCCGGTCTGGCCGATGTCGGCCGGGCGCGCCCCGAGCTTCAGGAGGCGTTCGAGTTCGGCGTCCTGATCGCGGTCGGTGGCGTTGACGTCGAAGTGCAGCCGCGGCCTGCCCGCATTGAGCTCGGTGGCGGGGCTGAAGACCAGAGTCGGCTGCAATCCGCCGAACCCTTCCCGTGGTCCGATCTCCACCGCGCCGTCGTCGGTGTCGTCGAGCACGATGAAGTCCAGCACCTCGCACCAGAAGGCCGCCAGCCGTTGCGGGTCCCGGCAATTGATGATCAGTTCGGAAATACGACAAGCCATGATCGGCACCTTACGGGGCATCAACCGCCCGCCGCCAATCCTGGACAGGAGGATCGGTGGCGGGAAAAGGATTGGACGGGATGATGCTCGGGCTTGTAGCTTGCAGCTGTCCGTGACACCGCCCGAGGAGGTGAGACCCATGAACGCTGTATCGATGTGGGTGCTCCCCCTTCCCGTCACGGCCGGGCGATTGACGTAGGTGTCGCCGGGAGCGCCTCGCCACCAAGGCACTCCCGAAAGGCAACACCTGTGCACTCTGAGTTCTCCGCCGAGCCGCCGTCGAACGACCGGGTCGAGCGCGACGTCCCCGGACTCCGATCCCCAGCCTCCGGCGCCGATCGCGCGCCCCTCCTGTACGACGTGATCATTGCCGGATGCGGGCCGACCGGCGCGATGCTGGCCGCCGAACTACGGCTGCACGACGTACGGGTCCTCGTTGTGGAGAAGGAAACCGAGCCCAAGTCGTTCGTCCGCATCGTCGGTCTGCATATTCGCAGTCTCGAGCTGATGGCCATGCGCGGACTGCTGGATCGCATTCTCCAACACGGAAGACAGCGCCCGGCCGCCGGTTTCTTCGCCGCCATCAACAAACCCGCGCCCAAGGGCCTGGATTCCGCGCACGCCTATCTGCTGGGCATCCCGCAACCGGTCATCGAACATCTTCTCGAAGAACATGCGATCGGCCTGGGTGCGCAGGTCCGGCGCGGTTGCGCGGTCGCCGGTTTCGAGCAGGACGACGAGGGTGTGACCGTCGAACTGGCCGACGGGGAACAGCTGCGTTCGCGCTATCTCATCGGCTGTGACGGCGGGCGCAGCACGGTGCGCAAACTGCTCGGCGTCGGCTTCCCCGGCGAGCCCTCGCGGACCGAGACGCTGATGGGCGAGATGGAAGTGGGCGTGCCGCAGGAGGAGATCACCGCCAAGGTGACCGACATCGGCGCGACCCATCAGCCGTTCTGGCTCCGGCCCTTCGGCAAGGGAATCTACAGCGTCGTGGTCCCCGCCGCGGGAGTCAGCGACCGCGCGGAACCGCCCACCCTCGAGGATTTCAAACAACAGCTGCGCACCATCGCCGGAACCGATTTCGGCGTGCACTCCCCGCGCTGGTTGTCCCGCTTCGGGGATGCCACCCGGCTGGCCGAACGTTATCGGGTCGGGCGGGTGCTGCTGGCCGGCGATGCGGCACACATCCATCCACCCACCGGCGGACAGGGCCTCAACCTGGGCGTTCAGGACGCATTCAACCTCGGCTGGAAGCTGGCCGCACAGATCCGCGGCTGGGCGCCGGACACACTGCTGGACACCTATCAGGCCGAACGTCATCCGGTCGCCGAGGACGTGCTGGACAACACCCGCGCCCAGATGGAACTGCTGTCCGCCGAACCGGGCCCGCGGGCCGTGCGCAGGCTGCTCACCGAGTTGATGGACTTCGAGGAGGTGAACCGCCATCTGATCGAGAAGATCACCGCGATCGGCATCCGCTACGACTTCGGCGCAGGCCCCGACCTGCTCGGCCGCCGCCTGCGCGACCTCGACGTGAAACAGGGCCGGCTCTACGGTCTGCTGCATCGCGGCCGCGGCCTGCTGCTGGACCGCACCGAACGCCTGACCGTCGGCGGCTGGTCGGACCGGGTCGATCACCTCGCGGATCCCACTGCGGCCCTGGATGTTGCGTGCGTCCTGCTACGCCCCGACGGCCACGTCGCCTGGATCGGCGACGATCAGCAGGACCTGGACGACCATCTCTCCCGCTGGTTCGGCGAGCCCGCCGGCTGATGTCGCCTGAGCAACCGGAAATGAATGCGAGCGAGGCTTCGGCGGCGTAACAGGCCGAAGGCCGTCAGCGGGTGGCGGCGAGGAGTCCGGCGAGGTCGACTGCGTCACCTTTGACGTCGGCCAGCCACTCGTCCTGGATGTACTCGAAGCCGCCGGTCTCGGTGTCGAGCAGGCCGATGCTCCCGGCCGTCACCCGCTGTTCGGGATTGCCGGGCTCCGGCTCCCACCTGGTGTTCTTGGGCTGTACGAGCTGGGCGAGCGCGTAGGAGGTGGTGCGGCCGTAGTGGCGTGGGCCGTTGGGGTGGTGGTAGTGGCCGCTGATGTGCAGGCGCGGCTGCAGGTGTTCGATGAGCCGGGTCAGCTTCGCCGAGCCCTGCACGTTCCCGCGCCTGTCGAGTGACATCCCGTACGGGCCGTCGTGGGTGACCAGGACGTCCACGCCACCCGGTTCGACGGCAGTCAGCCGCGCGTAAGCGCTCTCGTCCAGATCCATCTTCCCGGGAGCCTCGATCAGCCCCAGGAACGCCACCCGCTGCCCGGCGACCTCGACCACGTTTCCGCAGGCGACATGGCGGTAGGCGCCGAGCGGGTCCACCTGCACGACCTCGGCGGCCGCCGCGTCGTGCAAGGAGGCCAGCCAGTCGTGATCCTCGTGGTTGCCGCTGACGAACAGCACTGACGGGACCTGCCCGAGGGCCAGGCGCACGCCTTCGGCGAGCGACGGCGACGGATCGAGCAGGCGGAAGAAGTCCCCCTGGGCGGGATGGTCCCGCCAGAAGCGGCGGCTGGAGGCGTCGAACCGCTCGACCGACGGGTACGCGCCCAGATCTCCGACCTGGATCACGGCGTCGAGCCGGATCCCGCGACGATTCTGGAGCAGTACCGCAGCGCCCAGCGCGTGCAGCACACAACCGTGGACATCACCCACAAAAGCGATCTTCATCGCCTGTCGACCTTTCGCGAAGAGCCATTCGGACATGGCCCGGCACCGGTCGAGCGGCGCAACGATGCGGTGTCAACCACCGGCCCTGGACCGGTGACTCACATCCCAGCGCTCCACCGCCATCTCGACGACCGAACCGGGTCGAGCATCGCACCCACGCGGAAGACCGGTCAAGTCGAGCCCTGTGCCGAAGAGGTGGCGGTGACCTCGCATCGTGGTAATCACCAGAGCTGAGCAGGATGCGCGGGACGTGCTCGGCGCCGGCGGGCCGCTGGACCGGGTTCATGGCGAGCAGGTGAGTGATGACAGGTGGGGGCGGGCGATCGCGCCTTGGGTCAGCGTCGCAGGTCGCGCCCCGCGATGGTCAGCCAGAGGTACGGCAGGGGCAGCATCGCCAGCCAGAACAGGTGTGCCTGATCCCAGTACCCGAACCCGCAGGTCGGGGGCCAGAGCCGGACCTGCTCGGGGAGCAGGATGGTCCCCAGTACCATCGCCAGCTGGACCACCACGGCGGCCATGGCGGCCTGCCGTCCGGGTGCGAACCGCACGGCGGTCGCCGCGGCCGCCAGCGCGATGCCGAGGCAGACGCCTGCCTCGATGAGCAGGTCGCCGACCGGGAACAGGGCGCCCTCCGGCAGGCGGGTCAAGAGAGAGGAGAAGGCGGCCAGCCAGATCGCGATCGCGGCGCCGCCGGGCAGCAGGCAGCGCAGCGCCTGCCGGACCCATCGGGGGACCGCGGCGGCGCCGAGGTCGGCGGACATGGCGTCGACCAGCCCGAAGGCCGCCGCCGCACCGAGCAGGGTGCCACAGACGCGCATGAGCACGAGCGCGTCGCCCCCGGCCAGCGCCTGCCCGTACTCCACCAGGCTCACCAGCCCGGTGGTGAAGGCGGCGACCACCACCAGAGGCCCCCAGTCGATGGCCCGAGCGAGGGGGCGCACCAGCAGGAGCGCCACCCGCCAGCGGTACGGCGGCGGGGCAGGGACGGCCGTGCCGGCGGAGGAGGCCTGGGGGCGTGCGGGCAGTGTTACAGGCGGCGTTACAGGCGGCGTTACAGGCATGGCGTGGCTCCCGTCGGCGCGTTGAACGTGCGTTCCAGCCCGAGCAGCGGCAGGGCCTGGTCGATCGTGGTGGTGGACTTGACGAGCGTGCCCCAGTTGGCCTGGACCTTCTCGCGGGCCCCGGGGGAGGCCAGCAGCAGCTTGGCGTAACCGATCTCGGCCTGGCCCCAGTCCAGACCGGACAGGCGTCCCAGATTACGGTCGACATGGAGCTGCCGCCGGGCCTCGGGAGGGGAGACCTGGCCGATGAGCCACAGCGCCACCACCGTGCGGGCCTGACCGCGCACGTCACACAGTGCGGCGCGCCGGGAGGGGCTGAAGTGCCTGGCGGCCGAGTCGTACAGCCCGGCCCCCCAGAAGGCCACGTCCTCGGCCAGCATCCTGCGCTGGTCGAGATGCCCCCAGCTCATCGACGCACGGATCACGCCGGAATCGTCGGCGAAGCTCCAGTTCGGGCTCATCTGCCGCACCTGGGGCGCTCGGGCCCGCCGCGCGGCGGGCAGCGCCGCCACGACCGGCCGGACCGCCTGTTCCCACAGCGGGATCCACGGTTCGTAGCCCCGAAAGGCACAATAGGTCAGGCCCTGCCGCTCCGTGCAGCGGTAGGCATGCGGGCCGAAGTAGCGCTCCCGCACGCGGGAGTCCACATGGCCGACGGTCAGCTCCACGTTGGTGGGGAACTCGGTCGGTGGCCGGGTGGACGCAGCGGTGGCCCCCGATGGCACCGCGGCAGCCAGCGCCGCCACCGCAGCCGCGGCGGGTAGCGGCCGTACCCGATGTCTGAGCAGCGCGATCCCGCCGAAGAACGCCGCGACGGCGAGCACGTACACCAGGTGGGCCGCCGACGGGCGGTCGGGCCAGTCCGGCTGGTGGACCTGCATCACCGGCAGCAGCCAGCGGGCCTGCCCGTTCGTCGGGTTCATGTAGATGAGGAAACCGAGCACGGCGACCACCAGTGGTCCGGCGATCAGCCACGGTGACCAGCGGCCGACGGCCACGCCCAGGGTCGCGGCGAGGACCGCGGCGGCCACCGCCGTCAGCGGCTCCCACACGTCCAACCGGCCCCCGGCGGGGCCGCTCAACAGCCGGATCGCCAGGTAGCCGCCCATGGCCACGGCCGCCGCGAGCCCCGCGACCAGCGGGGTGGCCAGCAGCAGGGCCCGCGTTCGGTGCTCGGCCCGCCCGGGCAGGCCCGCGAGGCTCTCGGGCATGCCGTGCCGCCCGTCGCGTGAGGCGGCCAGACTCGCCACGACCAGGACCGCCGCGGCCAGGCAGGTGGCCAGCCCGGTGGCGTTGACCGGGTCCATCGTGAGGTCGGGCTGCTGGTCCCCGCTGAGGGACGTCTGCAGAGCCGGCACCAGGACGGTCGCACCCCACACGAGCGGATGCCGCACCAGCCTGCGCGCCTCGAACAGGAACAACCGCCGCGTCACGCCGCCTCCCCGAGCAGCATGAGGTAGCCGTCCTCGACGCCGGGCGCCGCCGCCTCCGCGGCCGGCGGGGGCGTGCCGAGTGTGCGGTAGCGGCCGTCGGCCGTCCGCCAGAACAGCTGCGTGGTGGCGGGCGGCGCGTCCGACAGCCACACCCGGCCGTCCGCCACGGCCGCGAGCCGGCCGGGGGTGCCGTCGAAGAGCGCCCGGCCGTCCCGCATGACCACCACCCGTTCGCACAGCGCGGCGACGTCCTCGATCTGGTGCGTGGACAGCACGACGGTACGGCTCTGGCCGAGCCGCGAGACCAGCGCCCGGAACATCATCCGCTGTTCCGGGTCCAGGCCCACGGTCGGCTCGTCGAGAATGAGCAGGTCCGGCTCGCCCAGCAGGGCCTGGGCCAGGGCGAGCCGCTGGCGCATGCCGCCCGACAGCTTGCGCACCTTGGTCTTGGCCTGGTCGGTGAGGTTCACCTCGGCCAGTACCCGGCGCACCTCGGCGTGCCGGTGCCCGCGGTCGGTCAGCTCTTTGAGGATCGCCACGTAGTCCACGAGGTCAAAGGCGGTGAAGTGCGGGTAGGAGCCGGGGTTTTGCGGCAGGTAGCCGAGCCTGCGCCGCAGCGCGGTGCGCTGCACGCGGTCGGCCGGGTTCAGGCCGAAGGCGTCCACTGTGCCGCGGTCGGGGGCGAGGGTGGTGGCCAGGCAGCGCAGCAGGGTGGTCTTGCCGGCGCCGTTCGGGCCGAGCAGGCCGGTCACGCCGGTGCCGAGCGTCAGGTCGAGGCCGTCGAGCGCCCTTTTGGTGGCGTAGGTCTTGGTCAGTTGCTTGATCTGGATCATCTGGTGCTCACTCGGTAGAGGCGGTAGGTCAGCAGGAGGGCGGCCACGCCGTACCCGATCTGCGGGACGGGACCGAAGGCGGCGAGCCAGTCGCCGACGAGGCGGCCCGTGCCGACGATGGCCAGCCACACCCCGCCCACGGCGAGGGCGGCGATCGGCACGGGCAGCCGACTCGACAGGGCCAGGCAGCCTGCGGCGGCGGCGAGCGCGGGCAGCAGCCAGGCGGCGGCCAGCCCGGGCGGCGCCGGCAGCAGCGGCGAGGCGAGCCCTGCCAGCACGACCGACACCGCCAGCACCGCCGTGGCCCGGGTCAGCAGCAGCCGCGACCCCGACATCGGGGTGGCGGCCACCCATTCGTGGGCGGGATCGACGCGCGGCCCGTAGGCGAGGGCGATGCCCGCCAGCGGCAGCACCGGCGCGGCGATCAGGAAAGCGGGCAGCAGTTCGGCCTGCTCGCGCGCGGCCAGCACTGCGAACGCCAGCACCGCCACCACCGCGGTCAGCCAGGCCCGGCTCAGCGTCGGCGTCGCCGACAGCAGCCTGGCCAGGTGGTCAGGCACCCCGCCGTGGCGCAGGAACCGCTCCGGCAGGCTCAGGCGCGGCGTGATCAGCTCGGCCTCCAGCCGCGCCCAGGACGCCTCCAGCCAGTCCTTCTCATACGGCACCGCCGCCCGGCAGCCGGCGCAACGGCCGAGATGCGCATCCACGGACATGGCCTGCGCCGGTTCGAGCGTGCCTTCGAGGTAGCGCTCACGCAGATCGTCGGGGATGTGCCAGCTACTCATGACAGCTCCTCGCGCAACCGGGCCCTGGCCCGCATCGCGCGGGTCTTGACCGTGCCTTCCGGGATGCCCAGGAGACCGGCGGCCTCCTTGGTGGTGAGGCCGTCAAGGACGGTCGCCTCGATGACGGCGCGCAGTTCGGGGGAGAGCCTGGTCAGGGCGGTGCCGAGATCGCCATGCTCCACGTTCAGCAGCACCACGTCCTCGGCCGAGGCGATCGGCGAGCTTTCGCCTGGTTCGATGCCGGAGCCGATCCAGCGTGAGCCGCGGCCGCGCAGGGCGGAGATCAGGCGGCGGATGGCGATCGTCCACAACCAGCCGGCCGGGTTGTCGCCGCGGAAGCCGCCCGCCGAGCGCCACACGGCCAGAAAGGTCTCCTGCAGCGCGTCGTCGACGGCGTCCGCGTCGGCGCAGCGGCGGGCCAGCCGGGCGCGCAGCCAGGGGGCGTGGCGCTGGTGAAGGATGCGCAGGGCGACGGTGCTCCGGGCGGCGACGGCGGTGATGAGGTCGGCGTCGTCGCTTTCCGCGGTGACGTCCGGGGCCGCGCGCCGCCGGAAGGGAAACGGTCTCACGGTGTATCTATCGCACGGCCCGTAGGCGCCGGTTCTCTCAGGCCGGCCTTTTCGCGATTCGGCCCGTGCACCCGCACCACGCCGATCGCGACCACCGGCGTGCACTGGGAGTCCGGGCCTCTCAGGTGCGAGGAAACACGTCCCGGCGCAAGCCCTCCTGACCTTTGACTTCGCCTCGCCCGGACCCTTACGTTCTAATAGTTGACCGGTCGGCTAGTTATGGCGGCTGGTCGCGGTATCCCACCCCATCCCGGAGAAGGTCATCATGAGCACCCAGAAGGTCGCAGTCATCACCGGCGGCTCGCAAGGCATCGGCGCCCACCTCCTCGACGCCTACCGCAAGCTCGGCTACGCCGTCGTCGCCACCTCCCGCACCATCACCCCCTCCAACGACGCCGACGTCCTGACCGTCCAGGGCGACATCGCCGACCCCGTCACCGCCGAACGTGTCATCAGCGCCGGCGTGGAGCGGTTCGGCCGCATCGACACCCTGGTCAACAACGCCGGAATCTTCGTCGCCAAGCCCTTCACCGACTACACCCAGGGCGACTACGCCGCCGTGATCGGCGTGAACCTCGCCGGCTTCTTCCGCATCACCCAGCTGGCCGTCGAGCGGATGCTCACCCAGGGCGGCGGCCACATCGTCAACGTCACCACGAGCCTGGTCGACAACGCCGACGCCCGGGTCCCCTCCGTCCTGGCCTCGCTGACCAAGGGCGGACTGCAGTCCGCCACCAAGTCCCTCGCCATCGAGTACGCCACTCGCGGCATCCGCGTCAACGCCGTCTCGCCCGGCACCATCAAGACGCCCATGCACCCCGAGGCCACCCATGAGATCCTCGCCGGCCTGCACCCGGTCGGCCGGATGGGGGAGCCGGGCGACATCGTGGACGCGGTGACCTACCTGGAGAACGCCCCGTTCGTCACCGGCGAGATCCTCCACGTCGACGGCGGCATGAGCGCCGGCCACTGAGGGAGAACAGCGCTATGACAGACACCGAAACGATCCTGCGTGGCGTGCTCGACCGGTGGAAGGCAGGCGTCGACGGCCACCAGCCGGATCGGGTCGCGTCGGTGTTCACCGAGGACGCGATCTTCCAGGGGCTTCGCCCCTACAGCGTGGGACGGCAGGGAGTCGCCGACTACTACGCATCCCAGCCTGCCGGCCTGTCGGCCGCGTACCACGTCCTGGAAAGCCGGCGCCTGTGCGACGACATCGTGCTCGGCTACCTGAGCGTCGACTTCTCGTTCACCGACCGGCCCACGGTCAGCGTCAACCTCCTCGTCCTGCTGAAGCGCTCGCAGGCCGATTGGCTCATCAGCCACTACCAGGTCTCCCGCCTCGGCTGAGACCGGCCTCACGGGTCCGGGCGCGGCGACGCGCCCGCCCGGACCCGTCAGCCCCGGGGCGCGTACATGATCACCAGGACGCCCACCAGGCACAGCAGCGCCCCCACGATGTCCCACCGATCCGGCCGGAACCCGTCGGCCACCACACCCCACAGCAGCGACCCCGCCACGAACACCCCGCCGTACGCGGCCAGAATCCGCCCGAAATGCGCATCCGGCTGCAACGTGGCCACGAACCCGTACAGGCCCAGCGCGATCACCCCCGCGCCCGCCCACACCAGCCCACGCTGCTCCCGCACCCCCTGCCACACCAGCCACGCCCCGCCGATCTCGAACAGGGCGGCCAACACGAACAACACCAGCGAACGCACCACACTCATGCCCGCCATTGCACCAGCCCCCACCCGCGCCACGCACACGCGGGCTCATCCGGGCATGATCGAACGCATGACAGCCGACGGGAACACCCGCTTCGACGAGGGCGCCACGGCGGTACGCCGCCACGTCTGGAACGGCAAGGTGTGGACGGCCGCGCCGTACCGGGTCCTCCAGGACACCGACGAGTACTTCGTGGTGGCGGGCTGGCCGGGGCTGAAGAGCCTCGCCTCGACCACCTGGATCACCTCCTTCCTCAACGGCGGCAGCCGCCGCGAGCAGACGATCGACGAGCTGGCCTCGGGCCGGTGGGAGCTCGGCTGGTGGACCTGGCGGGGCACCGTCGTGCGCAGCTGGTACGGCATCGACAAACACTTCACCGTCCGCCAGTTCTTCGACGCCGACCACCGGCCACTGACCTGGTACATCGACTTCGACCTGCCCAAACAGCGCACCCGCCTGGGCATCGACACCTTCGACCTGCTGCTCGACCTGATCGTCGAACCCGACCTGTCCCGGCACCGGTGGAAGGACGAAGACGAATATCGGCACGGCAGACGGCTCGGGCTCATCGACGACCGGGTGCACCGGCACGTCACCGCGGCCCGCGAGGAGGTCGTCGGACTCGTCGAGACCCGGCGGGGCCCCTTCGCCTGCGACTGGTCACCCCCGGCCCACGAGCTGTGGCGGACGCCGACGCTCCCCGGCGACGCCCTCGAGATCCTCTGAGAGCCCAGGCATGGTGCGGTCCATAATGGGTCATTTGCCGACATAGGGGATGGTCCTGACTTCGGCGCGGCATCCACCCCCGTGGCAGGGGAAGGGCAGAAAGGGGATGGCAGCCTTCGTCCCAGATGCTCAGGAGGGGGACGACCATGTCACCGGGCAAGAGGAAGCCGGACCTGCCGAGCCCGATGTTCGCCGAGCAGCCGGACGGGAGCTTCGTGACGTCCCTGCGCGGGCTCGCGGTGCTGCGGGAGCCGCTGCTGAACAAGGGCACGGCCTTCTCCCCGCAGGAGCGGGCCGAGCTGGGACTGCAGGGCCTGCTCCCACCGGCGGTCGAGACGCTGGAGGAGCAGGTACGCCGCACGTACGTGCAGTACGGGCGGCAGCAGACGAACCTGCTCAAGAACGTCTACCTGGAAGCGCTGCGCGACCGCAACGAAGTGCTCTACTACCGGCTGCTGAGCGACCACCTGCGCGAGATGCTGCCCATCGTCTACGACCCCACGGTGGCCGAGGCGATCCGCACCTACAGCCACGAGTACCGCCGCCCGCGAGGGGTGTACCTGTCGATCGACGACGTGGACGGGATCGAGCGGGCGTTCCAGAGCCTCCAGCTGGGCCCGGACGACGTCGATCTCATCGTGGCCTCCGACGCCGAGGAGATCCTGGGCATCGGCGACTGGGGAGTGGGCGGCGGGGCCGGCATCGCGGCCGGCAAACTGGCCGTCTACACCGCCGCCGCGGGCATCGACCCCGCCCGCGTCATCCCGGTCGCCCTCGACGTCGGCACCGACAACGAGGCACTCCTGAACGACCCCACCTACATCGGCAACCGGCACTCGCGCGTGCGGGGACAGCGCTACGACGACTTCATCGACGCCTACGTCACCACGGCCACCCGGATGTTCCCCGGCGCCCTGCTGCACTGGGAGGACTTCGGCCCCTCCAACGCCCGGCGGATCCTGGAGAAGTACACCGAGCGCATCTGCACCTTCAACGACGACATGCAGGGCACCGGCGCCATCGTGCTGGCCGCCATGCTCGGCGCCGTCCGCGTATCCGCGACGCCGATGCGCGACCAGCGGATCGTGATCTTCGGCGCCGGAACCGCCGGCATCGGCAACGCCGACCAGCTGCGCGACGCGATGATCCGCGACGGCCTGGACCACGACACCGCCACCCGGCGGATCTGGCCCATCGACAAGCAGGGCCTGCTCATCGACGACATGACCGGCCTGCGCGACTACCAGCAGCCCTACGCCCGCCCCCGCGACGAGGTCGCCGGCTGGTCCCGGGACGAGCACGGCATCTCGCTGGCCGAGGTCGTCCGGCGGGTCAAGCCGACCATGCTGCTGGGCACCTCCACCGCCCACGGCGCGTTCACCGAGGAGATCGTGCGCTCGATGGCCGCGCAGGTCGAGCGGCCGATCATCTTCCCGATCTCCAACCCGACCGAACGCATCGAGGCGATGCCCGCCGACCTGATCCGCTGGACCGGCGGCCGCGCCCTGATCGCCACCGGCATCCCGGTCGAGCCGATCACCCACAAGACCGTCACCTACGTCATCGCCCAGGCCAACAACGCCCTGCTGTATCCAGGGCTGGGGCTGGGCGTGGTGGTCTCGCGAGCCCGCCGGGTCAGCTCCGGCATGCTGCAGGCGGCCGCCGAAGCCGTCGCCGGCATGGTCGACGTCTCGGCCAAGGGCGCCTCGCTGCTGCCCCAGGTGGACAATCTGCGCGAGGTCTCGGCCACGGTGGCCGTGGCCGTCGCCAACCGGGCGGCCGAGGAGCACCTGGCCCGCACCACGCTGCGCGACACGGTGCAACAGGTCCACGACGCGATGTGGCAGCCGGCCTACCGCGCCGTCCGCGGGAACGGCCGATGAGCACGCCGCGCGTCCGGGACGTGCCCATCGGGCTGCACGAGACCGGCACCCGCACGGAAAGCGACTCGCTCGGAGAGATCGAGGTCCCGGCCGGACACTACTGGGGCGCCCAGACCCAACGGTCGCTGATCCACTTCGACATCGGCGACGACCGCATGCCCAAAGCCGTCTACCACGCCTACGGCTACATCAAGAAGGCCGCCGCGATCGTCAACGCCCGCGCGGGCCGCCTGCCCCAGTGGCAGGCCGACCTGATCAGCCGCGTCGCCGACGAGGTCATCCGCGGCGACCTGGACGGCGAGTTCCCGCTGTACGTGTGGCAGACCGGCTCGGGCACCCAGTCCAACATGAACGTCAACGAGGTGATCTCCAACCGGGCGATCCAGCTCGTCGGCGGGCGGCTGGGCAGCAAGGACCCGATCCACCCGAACGATCACGTGAACATGGGCCAGTCCTCCAACGACACCTTCATCACCGCCATGCACATCGCCGCCGCCGAGGCCGTCGACGACCACGTGCTGCCCGCCGCCGCCAGACTGCGCGACAGCGCCGAGACCAAAAGCCGTGAATGGGCGCACGTGGTCAAGATCGGGCGCACCCATCTGGAAGACGCCACCCCGCTGACCGTCGGCCAGGAATGGTCCGGCTACGCCGCCCAGCTCGGCGACGCCATCGACCACCTCCAACGCACCCGTACCGGCCTGTACCGGCTGGCCGTCGGCGGCACCGCGGTCGGCACCGGGCTGAACGCCCCGCCGGAGTTCGGCGAACAGGTGACCGCGCGGATCGCCGAGCTCACCGGGCGGCCCTTCGTCAGCGCGCCCAACAAATTCGCCGCCCAGGCCTCCTGCGACGACCTGGTACGCGCCTCGGCGGCGCTGCGCACCCTGACCGTGCCGCTGTTCAAGTTCGCCAACGACCTGCGCTGGCTGGGCTCCGGACCCCGTACCGGCCTGCGCGAGCTGATCCTGCCGGCCAACGAGCCGGGCTCGTCGATCATGCCGGGCAAGGTCAACCCGACCCAGGCCGAAGCCATGCTGATGGTCGCCATCCAGGTGGCGGGCAACGACACCGCCGTCTCGATGGCCGGCGGCGAGGGCAACTTCGAGCTGAACGCCTTCCGCCCCGTCATCATCAGGAACGTGCTGCACTCCGCGCGCATCCTGGCCGACATGATGGACCACTTCCGCACCTACCTGGTCGAAGGGGCCCGGCTGAACACCGAGACGCTGCACCACAACATCGAACACTCGATCATGATGGTGACCGCGCTCAGCCCCGTCGTCGGCTACGACCGGGCCGCCCGTATCGCCCACCACGCCCTCGACAAGGGCCTGCCGCTCAAGGAAGCGGCGCTCCAATGCGGCATCTCCGCGGACCTCTACGACAAGATCGTCGATCCCGAACGCCTCACCCGGCCCGGCGTACCCAGCCCTGACGGCGGCACCCGGCGCTGAAGAACGACACCTTCGGCCGGGTGCCCGGCTCGCCGTCACCGGGAACGCCGCCCCGCCCGGGGCGGTGCGTCCACGCGCTCGAGCCGGGTCCAGCCCGTCCAGCCGCGCTCCTTCAGCAGCTCGATCAGCCGGCGGGCCGGCGGCGCCGAATCGAACGCCAGATCGTCCATCAACTGGACGAACGGCGGCTCGACACCCGCCACGTCCACGTAGTCCTCACCCTGCTCCTCGGCCATCCGCGTGATGTAGGAGGCCAGCTCGTCGGCCAGCTCGGCCAGCCTCGGGTCCCCGGCGCTCCAGTCCAGCGCCCGGCCCAGGGTGAGGTAGAAGTCGACGAGCTGCGGGTCGGCGAGCTGCTCCCGCTTGCGCGCCACCCACTCCGCCACCCGCTCGGGGGAGTGCGCCGCCAGCGGGATCCAGCCGTCACGCTCGACCTCCACGATCCGCTCGTCCACCCCGAGCGCCCGCAGCCGGTCGAGAAACTCCACCACCTCCGGCGGCAGCACCAGCTGGTCCCCGGCGGCGAGCCGGGCGATCCGCTCCCGCAGCCGCTGCCGCTGCCGGATCTCCGCCCGCAGCCGCCGGTCGATGTCCGCGACCGCCGCGGCGAACTCCTCCTCATCGGCCCGCAGCAGCTCCCGCACCCGCCCCAGCGGCACCCCGGCCCCGGCGAGCGTCCGGATCTTGATCAGCTCGACCACGGCGCTCGCGCCGTACCGGCGATAGCCGGAATGGTCCCGCTCCGGCTCCGGCAGCAACCCCTTGGCGTGATAGTGCCGCACCGCGCGCACCGTCACCCCGGCATACGACGCCAGCTCGCCGATGGTCAGCATCATCCCAGTCTCCCAGCGCCCGGTCTCCTAGTGCGCAGTCTCCTAGTGCGCGGCGCGGGTCCGGTAGAGGCGCCGCGACCACGCATACCCGGCCGACCCGATCACCGCGCACCAGCCCACGGCCCACAGCACGTCCGGCCCCGCCGGCGACCCGGCCAGCAGGCCGCGGAAGGCGTCCATGATCGGCGTGAACGGCTGATGCTCGGCGAACCACCGCAACCCCGACGGCATCGACGCGACCGGTACGAACCCGCTGCCCACGAACGGCAGCAACACGAAGATCATCGGCAGGTTGCTCGCGGTCTCCGGGTCCGGACTGGCCAGCCCCAGCGCCACGGCGAACCACGTCATCGCCAACGACACCAGCGCCAGCAGAGCGGCCAGGCCCGACCACTGCAGCACCGACGCGCCGCTGTCCAGACCGATCAGGAACGCCACCCCCACGACCACCACGAGCGCGAACGCCGTCTGGATCATCGCACCCAGCACATGACCGGTGAGCACCGAGACCTTGGCGATGGCCATCGTCCGGAACCGGTCGATGATCCCGTTCGTCATGTCGGTGGCCACCAGGACCGCCGTCCCGATGGACACGCTCGCCACCGTCATCATCAAGATCCCGGGCGTGATGAACGTCAGATAGTCGCCGCGACCCCCCGCCGCCGCTCCCGGCAGGCCGGCGCCCATGGTGCCGCCGAACACGTAGACGAACAGCAGCAGGAACAGCAGCGGCTGGCCGACCAGCATCAGCGTCATCGACGGGTAGCGGGCCATGCGCCTCAGGTTGCGCCGCAGCATGGTCGCCGAGTCACGGACGGCGTAGGTGACGCCGCTCATGCCGGCACCTCCTCGGCGGCGGGACGGCCGGTGAGGGCCAGGAACACGTCGTCCAGATCCGGGGTCCGCACGGCCAGCCCGGTGACCGCGCCGTCGTCGCCGATCCCGTCCAGCAGCCGCCGCAGCGCCGCGAGACTGCCGTCATGCGGCACGGTCACGGTGAGCGCCCCGGCGTCCGGGACCGCTCCGGGCAACCGGCGCGCCAGCTCCGCCACCCGCTCACCGTCGGCGACCTGCAGCTCGACGTGACCACCGGGGACCAGCCGCTTCAACTCGGCCGCGCTGCCCTCGGCGACCAGCCGGCCCCCGTCCAGCACCCCGATCCGATCGGCCAGCTGGTCGGCCTCCTCCAGGTACTGGGTGGTGAGGAAGACGGTGACCCCGCCGGCCACCAGCTCCCGCACGATGCCCCACAGGTCACGGCGGCTACGCGGGTCCAGACCGGTGGTCGGCTCGTCCAGAAAGATCAGCCGCGGCCCCGCCACCAGGGTCATCGCCAGGTCCAGCCGCCGCTTCATGCCGCCCGAGTACGTCACCGCGCGCCGGTCGGCGGCACCCACCAGATCGAACCGCTCCAGCAACCGCCCCACCACGCTCTCGGCCCGCCGCCGGTCCAGATGGCCCAGATCGGCCATCAGCCGCAGATTCTCCCGCCCGGTCAGCAACTCCTCCACGGCCGAGAACTGCCCCGTCACCCCGATCGACGCGCGCACCCGCTCGGCCTCGCGGCGCACGTCGTACCCGGCCACCCGGGCCTGCCCGGCATCAGCGGGCAGCAACGTGGACAGGATCCGCACCGTGGTGGTCTTACCGGCCCCGTTGGGGCCGAGCAGGGCATAGACGGTGCCCGCGGGAACGCTCAGGTCGACTCCGGCGATCACCTCGAGATCGCCGTACGCCTTGCGCAGCCCGGCCACCTCGATCGCACTGGTTTCCTTGGTCATGCCGACCATGGTGAGAGATTGACCCTGCGTCAGGGTCAAACCGCCGCCGCAGGCATGCGGGCACGGCAGGGCAGAGCCCCACCATCGTCCCGGCCGGACGGCAGGTCAGGTGGCGGCAGGAGTGGAGCGCGTGGCCAGGTGATCGAGCGAAATGCCGAGCACATCAGCCAGCGCGGCGATCGTGAAGAACGCAGGCGTGGCGATCCGGCCGGTCTCGATCTTGCGAAGGGTCTCGGCCGACATCCCCGCCGCAGCGGCCACCTCGACGATGCTGCGCTCGCCACGGGCCCGGCGCAGCACCAAGCCCAGCTGCTCGCCACGCAGCCGCTCCTCGAGAGTCAGCGGAGGTCGTACCATGACACCCACTCTATACCCAGGGATACAAATACCGGGATAGTTATCCACCCCGCGGACCGGGGGAGCGCCCCCCGACCTCAGCGGCCGCGCAACAACGGATGAGCACGCATCGCCACCTCCAGCTCACCCGGCAGCTCATCCCGATACCGCCCCAACGTCGCCAGATCACTGTGCCCCAGCACCCGCCGCACCGCATCCATGTCCACCGCGTCGGCCAGCAAATGTGTCGCCGTCGTATGCCGCAACCCATGCGGCGTCACCGAACGCCGCTGATCAGGATCCACCCGCTGCTGCACCCGATCGATCACCGCCTGCACATCCCCCCGCGCCAGCCGCCGCCCCCGCCACGACAACAGCAACGCCTTCTCCGCCGCCGCCGGCCGCCCCCGCGCCAGATACTCCTGCAACACCGCCGCCACATCATCCGGCAACGGCACATCCCGCGTCCGCCCGCCCTTGCCGAAGATCCGCCAATACCGCACCCCGTCGTTGGTGAAGAAATCCTCCACATTCGCCCGCACCAACTCCGACACCCGCGGCCCCATCGTCGCCAGCAACAGCACGATCACCGCATCACGCAACTCCGTACGCTGATCACGCCGCTTGCCCTCCGGCGGGGGAACATCCCCCAACGTCCGCGCCGCCCCGATCAGCCCCTGCGCCTGCTCCCGCGTCAACGCCCGCCGCTGCGGCCGCAACCCCCCACGCTCCTTCGACGTCACCGTCGAAGCCGTCATCGGATTGATCTGCACCCAGCCCGCCAGCGTCGCATGCTTGAACAACGCCGAGATCGACCGCCGAAACCGCGCCTGAGACGACGGCGACTGCCCCCCACTCGGAGTACGCAGCCGCCCATCCGGCCGGCGGGCGAACGCCAGCAGCAGCGCATCCACATCCGCGCCCGTCAGATCGTCCAGCACCGCATCCACGCCGGCCAACTCCACCAGCGTCGCCACATCCCGCGCATACACCTCGGCCGTCGACGACGACAACGCCCCCGTCACCGTCCGCGCCCGCACCAGCTCCACATAGCGGTCACCCGCCTCCGCCACCGTCAACCGGTCGAGCTCCGCAGGCCGCACCGGCCACCCCTTCCCTCGCGCACGACGAACCAAGCACGACGGTAGCGACCGGCACCGACAGAAACACCGCCCCCCGGCGGGCGCCTCCACACAGGCAGAGGCGCACGCCCAGGACCGACGCCCTAGATGTCGCGGAAGGTCTCGATCCGCGCCCCCAGAGCGTTCAGCCGCTCCGCCAGATCCTCATACCCGCGGTTGATCACGTACACGTTCCGCAACACCGACGTGCCCTCCGCCGCCATCATCGCCAGCAGCACCACCACCGCCGGCCGCAACGCCGGCGGGCACATCATCTCCGCGCTGCGCCACCGCGTCGGACCCTCCACCAGCACCCGATGCGGATCCAGCAGCTTCACCGACGCCCCCAGCCGCGTCAGCTCCGTCAGATAGATCGCCCGATTGTCGTAGACCCAGTCATGGATCAACGTCGAGCCCTGCGCCGAAGCCGCGATCGCCGCGAAGAACGGCACATTGTCGATGTTCAGCCCAGGGAACGGCATCGGATGGATCTTGTCGATGGGGGAGACCAGCTTCGACGGCCGCACCGTCAGATCCACCAGCCGCGTCCGACCGTTGGCCGCCGCATACTCCCGCCCCCGATCACAATCGAGGCCCATCTCCTCGAGCACCGCCAGCTCGATCTCCAGGAACTCCACCGGCACCCGGCAGATCGTCAGCTCCGACGACGTCACCACCGCCGCCGCCAGCAGGCTCATCGCCTCCACCGGATCCTCAGAGGGGGAGTAGTCGACATCCCGCTCGATCTCCGGCAGGCCGTGCACCGTCAACGTCGTCGTCCCCACCCCCTCCACGCGCACCCCGAGCTGCTCCAGGAAGAAGCACAGATCCTGCACCATGTAGTTGGAGGAGGCGTTACGGATCACCGTCACCCCGTCGTGCCGCGCCGCCGCCAGCAGCGCGTTCTCCGTCACCGTGTCACCCCGCTCGGTCAACACGATCGGCCGCGACGGCGCCGCCCCCCGATCCACCCGCGCGTGATAGAAGCCGCCCGTCGCCGTGATGTCCAGCCCGAAATGCTTCAGCGCCGACATGTGCGGCTGCACCGTACGCGTCCCCAGATCACAGCCCCCCGCATAGGGGATCTGGAACTGCTCCGTACGGTGCATCAGCGGCCCCAGGAACATGATCACGCTCCTGGTACGGCGCGCCGCCTCCGTGTCCATCGCCTCCAGCTCCAGCCGGGCCGGAGGAACGATCTCCAGATCGCTGCCCTCGTTGATCCACCGGGCCCGCACCCCGATCGAGGCCAGCACCTCCAGGATCCGGTAGACCTCCTCGATCCGCGCCACCTTGCGCAGGATCGTCCGCCCCGAATTCAGCAACGACGCGCACAACAACGCCACGCACGCGTTCTTCGACGTCTTGACATCGATGCTGCCCGACAGCCGGCGACCGCCCACCACCCGCAGATGCATCGGCCCCGCATAACCCAGCGAGACGATCTCACTGTCGAGCGCCTCACCGATCCGGGCGATCATCTCAAGACTGATGTTCTGGTTGCCGCGCTCGATCCGGTTGACCGCGCTCTGCGACGTCGCCAGAGCATCCGCCAACTGCAGCTGCGTCCAACCACGATGCTGGCGCGCATCCCGGATCAACCGGCCGATCCGTACAAGGTAATCATCTGACACAACACGAGACCATATCTCACATATGAGATGCCCCAGCCCCAGCAGACGCCGACGCGCCGGACAACCCACCAAGACGCACCAAATGCTCCGGAGTCGCCTGCGCCCGCACCTTATGCACGAACCCCCGCCGCGCCGCCCGGAACTCATGCCGATCGTCGAACATGTCCCGGCTCATCTCCGCCAGCTCCTCGGCCCGGTACGCATCCAACGGCCTACGCCGCTCATCCACTTCCCGAACCTGCCGCCGACCCGCAAGCAGCCGATCATAACCCGAATCCACCGCCAACCGCTCCGCGTACTCCAGCACCCGCCGCTCGAAGTCCAACCGCGAACCCCCCAACATCCGATCCGCCAACCCCAACTCCACCGCCTCGGCAGCACCCACCGGCAACGCCTGCCGCGTCAACCGCCGCGCCGTCTCCGCCCCCACCCGCCGCGGCAGCACATACGTCCAGAACTCACTCCCGAACAACCCCATCGTCCGATAATGCGGATTCAACACCACCGAATCCCGGATGATCACCCGGTCCGCCCCCAGACCCATCATCACCCCACCGGCACCCGCATTCCCCCCGACCGACGTCACCACCAGCTGACTCGTACACCCCACGATCTCCCGGCACACCCCGTTGATCGCATTGATGTTCATCCACGCCTCCAGCTCCGGCTGACGCGACGCCTCGATCACATTCAGATGAATACCGTTGGAGAACGTCTCCCCACCCCGCACCACCAGCACCTTCGTGTCCTGCGCCACCGCATACCGCAACGCCGACGCCAACCTCCGGCACTGATCCGACGACATCGCCCCGTTGTAGAAGTCGAAACTCACCACCCCCACACCATCACTACGGTCATACGTGATCTCGCTGTACCCCGAACGCTCCGGCGCCGAAGCCACCCGATCACCCAACGCCAACGCCGCCGGAAGCTTGATCGACCCCTCCTGCTCCAACCGCACATGCCCCACCCACACCGAACCATCACCCGTGTTCACCAGCACCGCGCCCTCACGCCGCGCCACCACCTCACCCGGCCGCCCACCCAGCTCCGGACCCCGATACACGTCGAACACCCGCACCGGCACCTCACACAACACCGACCGCCCACCAGGCGCACCATCAGCCGCCCGCACCCGCCGAACGATCTCCTCCGTCGACTCCTCCCACGAGAACTCCCGATCGGAGTGCCGCATCGCCCGCCGCAACCGGCCCCGCACCTCCGGCGACCGGTAATCCAACGGCGCCGGCACGAACGACGGATCCGCCGCCTTCGCCGCCACCTCCGCCACCAACTCCACCGCCGCATCCGCCACCGGCCCGTTGTACAACGCCGACTTACGCGGCGCCTCCGACGGCATCGCAAACGTCCGGAAACCCCAGATCGGACCCGCGTCCATCTCCTCCACCGCCTGCAACGCCGTCACCCCCCACTCGGGCTCGGCCTCCAAAATCGCCCAGTCCAGCGACGACGGCCCCCGGTCCCCAGGAGGACCCGGGTGAATGATCACCGTACGATGCGCCTGCCACAGCCGCTCAGGCACCCGCTCCTTCAAGAACGGGCAGATCACCAGATCCGGCTTGGCCAGCTCGGCCGCCTCCACCATCGCCTGCTCCGACACGGCCAGCTCGACACCGACGTCATGACCGGCCCGGCGCAGCTCCAGCCAGCAACGCTGGGTCAGGCCGTTGAACGAGGAGCACAGCAGCAAGATACGCAACGGGGGACTTCTTTCCAGGCAAGGGGAACGACACGGGTTCGGGGGCGGGGGACCGCTCAGCGGGAGGGGCGTTCCCTACGGCCCCATGCATTTAAGACAGCCCCATTTGGCCCATACATGCCTTCGATGCTGACACGAATCGTCGACTGGTGGTGACAGTTCCGGACAAAAACCCGCCCTGACCAGCCCTAATTGACCTACTTTGCCCGAAACATCCACGTGTGCTGGGAGCACGACCGTGCGTGACACCCGAACCGAAACCCCCATCCCGGAGCTCCAACCCCCGGGGGAGCGGCCCGCGCAAGGGGGCCTCGCGTGAACCCATAGCAGTCTCGCGCGCCGCACGGCCTCGACCGCGAGCGGGGGGCGCGGGCGGGCATGAGCCGGCGCGGGGACGGCCCGTCCGGGACACTTGCGCCCCTTTAAGCGCTGTTTGCTGCTTTATATCCCATACCAAACAGAATTCAGCTTCTGTTCGGTATGGGAGCAAATGTCGAGGTTGAGGGCCGGGAGGGGGTCAGAGGCGGTTGACGAAGCGGGCGGCGGCCCGCTGGCTCATGCCGGTCTCACCGCGTACGAAGAACACGGCTTCCTGGATCTGGCCGAGCGACTTGAGCTCACGAGCTTGATCAACCATGTCCATGCTGACGCCTGGCCGGTTGCGCGGGTTCCTGGTGAGCCGGGCGGCCAGGATGATCAGCCAGATGGCCAGGGCGGTGATCACGCCTGTGAGTGCGACGAGACCGGGGGTTGTGATCTCCAGGGCAGGCATGTTGAGGCGTCTGCCCGCGCTCGGACGGTTCATGCCGGTTGCTTGATAATGAACATTATGTCAAGTAGCCGCTTTCGGGAGGGGTCCGCTGCTCCCCTCGGCGGGTGGTGTCCCGTCTCAATTGAGCTGGCGCAGTCTCAGTCAACCTGACGCATTCGACAGTTTTCTCAGTTGACCTGACACAAGATCGCTATAGTGCTCCC